>DASTFK010000124.1:0-3264 GCA_035719945.1 Nitrospira sp. | reverse complement strand
CGACGACACGCTGGATCGGCGCCTTCGAGCCCTGAGCGTCCTTGACCATGCGAATGATACTAGCGAGCGCCGTATCCTTGCCGACTTTGGTCGCGTTGAAACGGAAGCTGCCGGTCTTGTTCAGCGTGCCACCGATAACTTCATCTCCGACCAGCTTCTCGACGGGTATCGATTCACCCGTTACCATTGACTCGTCAACAGCGCTTGTGCCCGTGGTTACCTCTCCATCCACCGGGATCTTTTCCCCTGGCCGCACGATCACGGTGTCACCGACCAAAACCTCTTCCACGGGAAGATCGACCTCTTTACCGCCACGTAGAACGCGCGCTGTTTTGGCTTGAAGTCCGATCAACTTCTTGATCGCCTGTGACGTCCTTCCCCTCGCCTTGATCTCCAAGGCGAGGCCGAGGACCACGAGGGCGACCACAACGTCGGTCACATCCCAAAACACCTCGGCAAGCTTCGGATCAGGAAAAATCTCGGGCCAGGCAACAGCCACCACAGAATAGGCAAAGGCCGCGCTAATGCCGGTCGCGATTAAAGTGTGCATATTGGCCGCGCGATGCTTGAGCGCGTTCCACATGCCGCTGAAGAATTGCGAGCCTGACCAGACCATCACCGGAAAGCTGAGCAGGCCGAGAAGTGCCCAGACAGCACGGCGCGTCCCGCTCCCCATTGGCATCCAGTCGCGCAAGCCAGGAATTAGGTCCGGGTAGCTGAAGGCGATGACCGGAATGGTGATCACGGCAGCGAACCAGAATTTCCGCATCAAGGTGCGGTACTCCTCCTCGAGCGCTGCCTCCGCGGGATCGAGCAGCTCGGTCTCATTCTTGAGCTTAGGCTCTGCCACGTGATAGCCGGCTTGCTCGATCGCCTGCCGAATGCCTTCGAAATTGACTGTCTCGGGATCGTATTCCACGTCGACTGCATTAGGCCCGAGACTCGCCCATGCATGTACGACCCCGGGCGTCGTCTGCAATGCGAGCTCAATGCGAATGCTGCAAGAGCTGCAATGCATGTTCTTGATCGGGATGCGGAGCGTGGCAGTGCCGGGAATGTAACCTATGGACCGAATGGCCTGCACGACTTCGGCAAGCTTCGTGCGCAAAGGTTGGTATCTGATCGTGGCCGTATTAGAAGCCAAATTGACCTGGGCGGACAGTACTCCTGGCACCGCCGCAAGCGCCTTCTCGATCGCGGGTGGGCAGTGGGCGCAGGTCATGCCTCCGATGCGCAGATTGATGTGTTCGGAGGACGCCTCAGCGGTGGCGGCGTCAACTGGCTTGGTATTCATGGCAAGTGGGCTCACTGCTAGGCTTTCCGAGCACCGGCGGAGAACAGAATGGGGAAGAAGCTGGGCACTCGTTCTGCATACTTGCGGTAGGTGTCACCGAAGGTCGCGGTCGCTTCACGCTCCTCTTCGCGCGCCAGCCGTACGTACATCCAAACCAATATGGGAAACATGGCGATCGTGAGCAGCGTCGGCCATTGCAAGAGAAACCCGAGCATCACGAGAATGAAGCCAACATATTGAGGATGGCGCACATAGGCATAAGCACCGGTGATGGCCAGTTCGCCCTTTCGTTGGGCCTGATAAAGGACTTGCCATGCGGCCGAGATCAGCAGGAAGCCAACGAGGATGAAGACTAAGCTCAGAAGGTGAAACGGTCCGAAGTGCGGATTCGCCTTCCAACCGAACATCATCTCAAGCAGGTGTCCCGCATCGTGCGAGAACCAATCCACGTTGGGATAATGACTCTGGAGCCAACCCGACAGGAAATAGATGGTCAGCGGAAAGCCGTACATTTCCGTGAACAGTGCGATGAGGAAAGCGCTGAAGGCACCGAACGAGCGCCAGTCGCGCGAAGTCTGCGGCCTGAAAAAGCTGAAGGCGAAGAGGATGAACACAACGGAGTTGATGAGAACCAAGCCCCACAGCCCATAGGCGGGGACATGTTCGTTCATGACTGGCTTCCCTCGCTATCGGAGGGATCCTTTCTCGTGTCCCTGCTAGGAGCGCCATGTGAGCCATGACCTCCGAAGATGTGCAACAGCGGGCAGGCGAGCAAAAACAGAAAGGGGAGCGCGCCGAGCAGGTGCGCCCGGTGTTCGGTCGAGAGCAGCGCGATCGCCATCGCGCCAAAGGCCAAGAAGATGAGAAAGGCCCACGAGGTCCAAAAGCTCGTTGCCCCGCGGTCTGGACCCTTCTTGATATCGATGCCTTCCATTGTCCGTTGCTCGTTACTCAAGTGCGGCGGTGCTCAGGAGCCCAGTACATATGTGCCGGGCGCGTCGCATAGCGGCGAGTATCCCTTTGATGGCGCGCCCAGAGCTGGCGCCGGTACACGATCGGCGGAAGAGTGTCTCACCAGCCAGTCCTGCCAGCAGGGCCACCAGGAGCCTTCGTGATGGACGGCGCTCTGCTGCCAGGTATCTGGGTCGATATAATTCTCGCTCTCGACATGCGTGGCGATCTGATGCTTGCGGTTATGACCACCTGGTGGATTGACGATCCCGGCATTGTGCCCCCCATTGGACAAGACGAAGGTCACGTCGGCGTCGGTTAAAGCCTGGATTTTGTAAACCGATCGCCAAGGCGCCACGTGGTCTGAGATCGTGCTTACTGCGAAGATCGGCACACGAATATCGCGCAGCGAGACCGGTCTGCTATCGACCTCGAAATGTCCCGTTGCCAAGGCATTGTTCAGGAGCAGGCGGCGAAGATATTCCGAGTGCATGTGGTAGGGCATGCGGGTCGCATCGGCATTCCACGCCATGAGGTCGAACATCGGCGGATGTTCGCCCTTGAGGTAGCTCTGCACCATTGCCGACCAAATCAGGTCGTTGGAACGCAAGATCTGGAAGGCGCCCGCCATCTGCCTGGTGTCGAGATGGCCGTGTTCAGCCATCATGTCCTCGAGGAAGCTCACCTGAGCCTCGTCGATGAAGAGCATAAGCTCGCCCGCCTCAGTGAAGTCAGTCTGCGCTGCGAATAGGGTGAGCGAGGCGAGTCGCGCATCCGCATCACGGGCCATAGCGGCCGCGGCGATGGCGAACAGCGTGCCGGCGATACAATACCCGACGGCGTGAACCGGCTGACGGGGCACGATCGCCGAAACCGCATGGAGTGCGGCCATAACGCCGAGCCGGCGGTAGTCATCCAGATCAAGGTCGCGATCCTCGCCAGTTGGGTTCTTCCAAGAGAGGATGAAGACCGTATGGCCCTGGTCGACCAGGTATTTGACCAGCGAGTTCGCCGCGGAG
>DASTFK010000123.1:0-6204 GCA_035719945.1 Nitrospira sp. | reverse complement strand
GGTAGCGCTGCGACGGGAGCCTGGCACCACACAGGCAGCCCTTGGGGACGTAGGAAACCAAGGGCTGCCACAAAGAGCAGCCCACCTGGAAAGACAAACGTCAACAGCGGTTGTAGCAGGCGATACAGCATTCCCCCAGCTCAGGATTCTCCACGTGCGAGTTTTGTACCAAGAAGGCATTGGGAGGGATTGCCTCAGTCTATGCGGATTGGTTAATAAGCCTGCCCTTTTCCAGTCCGCGATTGGGCAGACCCGATGACGGCACGGCCCTCGCAGTGCAGGTTTGTCATCTGCGAGCGGCAACTTTTGAACAGATACAGACAGAGGTTGGATACTACTGCGGGTGTGTGTCGGGACCACCGGACATGCGCAACACCCCCTTCTCGGGGTGTACAGACACTCTCACCTTGCCATCCAGAATTTGCATGAGCAGATCACCGATCAATTCACGCCGCCATCCGCGCAAGACCGGCAAGTCCGGCGTCTTGTGCTTTTCCTTGGCTTCGACGAGAGCCTGAAGGTCACCGCTCGTGGCCAACAGCGTGGGGGCGATTTCGGCTTCGGCCGCGCGAGCCTTAAGGACCGCCTGAAGCAGCTCAACCAGTCCGATTGATTCCGGTTCAGGTTTTCGGTCCCGCGGCACCTGCGGCCACGCAGACGGCGGCAGCGCCAGAGACGCCGTGATGGTGGCGATCAACTGCTCACCGTTGCGGTCAATCTCACCACCGTGCAACCCGCGAAGGCCGCGCAGTTCTTCCACAGTCGCTGGCGGATGCCGGGCGAGCTGCAGCAACACCTCATCGCGCATCACGCGCCCCCGCGGGACATTGCGCCGTCGGGCTTCCGCTTCACGCCACGCAGCGAGATCCCGTAGGATGGCGGCTTGCTTTGGCTTGAGACTGTCCCATCCTCTGATTCGCTGATAACGATCTAGAGGATCCTTGCTTTTTTCTGTCACGGCGGTTTCCAAGCGTGAGAATTCCTCTCGGACCCATTCGGTGCGTCCGAGCGCATGCAGCCGCTTCTGCAGATGCGTATGAAGAGGGAGAAGGAACTGCACGTCTTCCGCCGCGTAGGCAATTTGATCGGTCGAGAGAGGACGGGCACTCCAATTGGTAAATGTATGCGCTTTCGCGAGCTTGGTGCCGTGGATCCGCTGCACCAGATTGGCGTAGGCGACTTGGGCGCCGAATCCCAGCATGGCGGCGGCGATCTGGGTATCGAAAAACGGCTTGGGAATTTGTCCGGCGTGTAGCGCAAATAGATCGAGATCCTGCCGGCCTGCATGGACGATCTTTTCCACCTGCGGATCGCAGATCAATTCCCAAAACGGAGCCAGAGAGCCGTTGGCCTGGACGGCTGGAAAATCAATGACGGCCGAAATGTCCTGAGCGGCCACCTGGATGAGTTCCAGTTTCGGAATGAAGCTGTCTTCGCCGACGAATTCCGTATCCAGACCCAACCGCCGGCTCGACCGTAATTGCCGACAAAGCGTCTCCAGCGCTGCACCGTTGGTGATGTAATGTTCCTGCAAAGGAGTGGTCACTGGGTGTTCACTCGGCTGGACTGAACGGACCATCGGGCGGCCGCATGGGCTCTGTACTGCTGAGACTCAAGTATTCCTTCAAGAATTGATAGGCTTCGAGCATGCGCCGCAATTCCGGTTCGGAGCTCCGGTCTCCCTGATTGGCATCCGGATGAAGCAGCTTTGCCTTCTGTCTGAACGCGGCGGTCACATCGGCCAGGGAGCTGCCGAACTCGACGCCCATGATCGCATAGGCATCCACTGCATTATTGACGCTTCCGGCGCTTTGCGACAGGTCCCCCCCGCCCCCGCTGGCCGCCTTCAACATGTCGGCAAGGCTGATTCGCCGCCGGCGGCGCCTTGGCCGCTCGCGGATCTCGCTGTCGAGATCGTCCCACCGGTCTTCGACGAATTCCAGTCTCGATTCCAGGCGCATGGCTCCGGATAAATCGCAGATTTGCTCGAGCTCTTCCTCAATCTGTAACAGGGACTTGATGATCTCGTCGAGTCCCTGCTCGACTCGAAAGTAGCTATCGACACGCTCCTCCATCATTGTATCGACGGCGACATCCATGCTGTCTTCAGTCTTCAAGCGCAGGGACCCGATTCGTTTGTGCATGCTGCTTCGGAACTTCATGTACTTACTGGAGGAAAAGGGCATCGACGTCTGCACTCCCGAGGATCGCGGCATTGTAGCATAGGCCCACAGTGGCGCTGAAGGGTGCGGAGATGCGATACCAAGTGGCGAGCGAGGCGGCAGTCGGGATTATCCGGTCGGGCGTTCCTCGGACAGTTTCAACCGCCGGCGGGCGGCACCGCTGGTGTGTGCAGCTGCTGCGACGGCCCGTGATACCCGCGGCACCACGTCCTTGTCGAAGACGCTGGGAATGATGTAGTCCTCGCTCAGTGCGGCTCGGGGAATCGTCTCCGCCAATGCGCGCGCGGCTGCGAGTTTCATCGTTTCGTTGATTTCGTTCGCTTGCACGTCGAGCGCGCCGCGGAAGATGCCGGGAAATGCCAACGCGTTGTTGATCTGGTTGGGAAAGTCCGAGCGTCCCGTGGCAAAGATGCGGCAGTGCGAAAGCGCCAGTTCGGGAGAGACCTCTGGGTCCGGATTCGCCATGGCAAAGACAATGCGGTCAGGAGCCATGAGATCCAAATCCTCGGCGCTGAGGAGATTGCCGACCGACAGCCCGATGAACACGTCGGCATGCTTTAAGGCGTCACGCAGCGTGCCGTGTGGTTGATGCGGCGTCAGACAGGCCGAGAGGTCGGTCCGGCAGGCACGAAGATGAGCGGGATCGCCTTGGAGGATGATGCCTTCTTTGTCGCAGCCGATCAGATGCGAGACGCCGGCGGCCAACAACATGCGGCAACACGCGGTACCGGCCGCCCCGAGTCCGTTGACGACGACGCGGACCTGATCCATCGGTTTATTGACCACCGTCAACGCATTCGATAGGGCCGCCAGCAGGACGACGGCTGTGCCGTGCTGGTCGTCATGCAGGACCGGAACGTCGAGTGAAGCCTTCAGGCGGCGCTCGATGTCAAAACAGCGGGGGGCGCCGATATCTTCGAGATTGATCGCACCGAACCCCGGGGCAATCGCCTGGACCGTGCGAACAATCTCGTCGGGGTCTTGAGTGGCGAGGCAGATGGGCCACGCGTCGATCCCCGCCAATTCCCTGAACAGCATCGCTTTTCCTTCCATAACGGGCAACGCCGCCTCCGGGCCCAGATTCCCCAATCCCAGCACGGCGGAACCGTCGGTGATCACCGCGACGCTGTTGCTCTTCGTCGTAAAGGCGAACGCTTTGCTCTTGTCGCGGGCGATGGCCTGAGCGACCCGCCCAACCCCGGGGGTATACACCATTGAGAGGACGTTGCGTGTGGTCAGCGGGAGTTTGCTCCTGACTTGGATCTTGCCCCCGAGGTGCAACAAGAAGATGCGATCTGACGCGGAAAGGACGGTGACATCGGGAATGTCGTTGAGCCTTGCCAGCACACGTTCGCCATGCGCTTCATCGCGCACGTCGAAGGTGACGTCTCTTACCATTTCCTCTGCGGTCGCCGACGCTAGGTCGACGGCGCCGAGGTTGGCCCCTTCTTCCGCGAGCGCCGAAGCGACCTTCGCAAACATCCCTGGCTTATTGGCCAGTTCGAGCCGAACCGTCAGGCGATAGTTTGAGTATGGACCGATGTCGTTCATGTCGCCAGCTCCGCAGGCGCTCTCATAACCATATCATACAGTTGAAGGGAGGACGTCCCTGAGGGGCCTCAGACGGCGAGCCAATTTGATTGACAATCGAAACGGGAATTAGGTACGTTCGCGTCGTTTGCCTGATTGCAGGTAAACAACCTATTTACTTATTCCAAGGTGGAAGACCTATGAAGCGCGTGTTATTTGCAGTCATGGCAGTGGCAGTGGCGGTTTCCTTCAGCGCTCCTTCGTTTGCCGGTGAGGAGAAGAAGGTCCAGAAGGATGAGAAGAAGGGCGGCAATGTCGTCGTGTTCGGCGATGAGACGAAGGACAAGAAGGATGAGAAAAAGCCCGGCCAAATGGACGAGCCGAAGGAACAAAAGAAGGACGAGAAGGGCAAGTAAGTATTCCTGCCAGCCTCCGAGAGTCAATGAAAGGTCTACGACCCATGTCGTAGACCTTTTTTGTTTGGGGAACGCCGCATTGACCCGTTTCGGAGCAGGGTGCTACCGTGACCCATGTCCTCCACGTTCACGTCTCCCCGTCAACCCAATCGCCTGATTCACGAGACCAGCCCGTATCTCCTCCAGCACGCCCATAACCCGGTCGAATGGTATCCCTGGGGGCCGGAAGCGCTGGAGGCCGCCAAACAAAGAAACTGCCCGATCCTCTTGTCCATCGGCTATTCCGCCTGCCACTGGTGCCATGTCATGGAGCGCGAATCGTTTGAAAACGAATCGATCGCGGCCTTGATGAATCGCTGGTTCGTCTGCGTCAAGGTCGACCGGGAGGAACGTCCGGATCTCGATGAGGTCTACATGGCCGCCACTGTGGCCATGAACCAAGGGCAAGGTGGCTGGCCGATGACGGTCTTTCTCACACCGGAACAACAGCCGTTTTTCGCGGGCACCTATTTCCCTCCCGAAGGACGCTGGGGTCGGCCGGGGTTTCCGGATCTCCTGAAGAAAATTGCCGACACGTGGGACCGAGATGCCAACGGGCTGCGGCATCAGGCTCAAGATCTCACGGCTCGGTTACAGCGTGAGTGGCAGACTCCGGCGCCGGTGTCGGTCGGTGAGCAGGTCTTGGACACTGTGATTTCTGAGTATCGCCAGGATTTCGACGCACGCTTTGGGGGCTTCGGTACCGCGCCAAAATTTCCTCCCGCCGCCGGTCTCTCTCTCCTCCTACGGTGCTTTCGACGCACTGGCGACCCCGTCGCGTTGCAAATGGTCACAACCACTCTGAATGCCATGGCGGCGGGTGGCATGTACGATCACATCGGCGGGGGATTCGCGCGGTACTCGACGGACGAGCGATGGCTCGTGCCCCACTTTGAAAAAATGCTCTATGACAACGCCTTGCTTGCGAGAACTTACCTCGAAGCGTTTCAAGTGACCGGCGATGCGGCATACCGGGACGTCGTGACTGAGGTGCTCGATTACATTCGCCGCGAGATGACGGATCCGCAGGGAGGATTTTATAGCGCCACCGATGCGGATTCCGAAGGCGTAGAGGGGAAGTTTTTTGTGTGGACGCCCGAGGAGGTCGAGCGAGCCCTCGGCAACGACGAGGATGCCCGCCGGTTTTGCGCCTGTTACGACATTTCGGCCCAGGGCAATTGGGAGCATAACAGCATTCCCAATCGCATGCGACCACTCGACGCCGTGGCCCGGGAGCTGAATGTAACCACGGATGAGCTCAAGGATACGATGCAGCGTGTGCGGCCTCTCCTGTATGAGGCTCGCAAGCAACGGGTGCCTCCGGGCCTGGACGATAAGATCATTACGGCCTGGAACGGCATGATGATCTCGGCCATGGCGGAAGCCGCTCGGGTCTTGGGCCGGCCGGACTATCTGGATGCGGCACAGCGGGCCGCAAATTTTCTGTTGCAGGTGCATCGCACGGATGATGACCGTCTGTATCGAACCTCTCGGAACGGTCGAGCGCATCTCGAGGCCGTTCTGGAAGACTACGCGTTCCTTGGGGAAGGCTTGGTTGATCTCTATGAAGCCGGCGGAGACGACCGCTATCTTGATGCGGCCCGCCACTTGGCTGAACGCCTGCTGTTCTCGTTTCAGGATGACGAACAAGGAGGATTTTTCACAACGGCCAAGGAACACGAGCCGCTCATTATCCGCGGGCGTGAAGGTGCCGACGGAGCGACCCCAAGCGGGAATGCGGTCGCGGCGATGCTCCTGGCTCGGTTGTCATTTCATCTGGATCGTGCCGATTTTCGCGAGGCGGCCATCGGGGCGATCCGTGCCTACGGCAGGCACCTGACCCGATACCCGCGCGGGTTCGCCAAGAGCTTGGCTGTCGTCGACTTCCTGACCGAAGGTCCCATCGAATTGGCGCTGGTCGGAGCACCGGATGATGCCGCTTTCGCGGCCATTCAAGGCGCGATGCGAACGGCGTATCTTCCAAACCGCATTATCGCCATCACTCATCGTTCGGATGGAGGGTCTGCTCATCCGCT
>DASTFK010000122.1:0-2145 GCA_035719945.1 Nitrospira sp. | reverse complement strand
GATGAGACCACGGCGGTCGCCGTCGTTGAGCTCGAGGTCGATGCCGTCGAGTGCCCGCACTACGATGGTCCGATGGCGGGACGTGAGCTTGCCTCCGAGCGCCTGATAAAGACGCAACTGGAACGACTGCGACGCCGCATTGACGATCGGAAAGTCGACAACGACCCCCTGCAGGTTGATACGCGCCATCGAGCTGCCTGCGCCCTCACATCCAGAAGATCACGCGTCGCTGGTAACGGCCGATCAATGGAAGGCTCAACAGGCCGCCTCCAAGCGCGATGGCGGTCGTGAAGATCCAGGCATGGCCGCTGATCGGCTCTCCCAGCAAAGGATTGCGCAGCAGCTCCAGAAACTGAGCCAACGGATTGAAGTCAATGATGAAGTGGAACTTGGGCGAAAGAAAATTCGGCTTCCACATCACCGGCGTGATGAAAAACCACACCATCAACCAAGTGCTGATGAGCTGGATCATATCGCGATAGCGCACGCACGTCATGGCGATGACGTATCCCAACCACCCCATCATGATACAGGTCAGCACGAATGCTGGCACGATCTGAAGGAGGTACCAATTGACCGGTACTCCGAAGGCGATGATCATGACAACGACGATGATCAGGTTATGCGCCAGCACCAGCGCATTTTTGTAGATGACCGAATAGATCGACACCGAAAAATTCATCCTCTGGTTTCGGTAGAGGTTGCCGTGCGTGACGAAGACCGACGTGCATTCAGTCAGCACCTGCGATAGAAAATTCCACATGACGATGCTGATTCCGATGAACGGCATCAGCTCGTTCACCGACTGATTCCACAACAGTGACCATACCCCCGAGAGCACCCCGATCATGGCCGCAGTCGACAAAACCAGCCAAGACTGGCCGAACCGTGAACGGGCATAGCGATTGCGCAGCTCATTCAAGCCCAACAGGTGCCAGACCCGCCAGTTGCGGACTCCACCCGCGAGCTCGGCGAGCCCTTCCGCAGCGGCATCCATCGTGAAGGAAAGGACCACAGCCGTGCTTAGTTCCTAATTGTCAATTCTATGCGGACCGCGTCGGCCAATCGCACACCAGAATGGAACACGATTGGAAAACGTCACATTCTCAAATCCAGCCGCATCGAGCATGTTTCCGATTTCTTCTCGCGTGAACCTCTTTTCCAAAGGCGTGCAAAATCGATCGTAGGCGTCGGTTCGCATCACGTAGAATGAACGATCCCTGTAATACGACAAAGGAATCGACCGGGGCAAAATTCCGACGGCGTCGAGCAATGCCGCCATGCGCGCGAGCGGCCAGTACACGACGGCCGCGATCGCTTGGCTCGCCGCGTATCGCAGGGGCGTGGGAGACCGCGACAGAACGATTCGAAGGGCATTGCTCAGGCGCCAGAGCCCTCTATACCACGCAGGCCGGTTGTCAAAGGCGTAATAGAGATAGACGAGGAGCGGCGCTCCCGGCTTGAGCTTGCGGGCAATGGATTGAATGGCCCGCTGCGTATCCGGTACGTGGTGCAGGACGCCGACCGCATAGGCGAAATCGAGCGAAGCGTCCTTGACCGGCAAATCGCCGACCGAGGCGACGTGGAAGCTGACATTCGAAGCGCCGGCCAGGTTTCCCCTTGCGACCGCTATGGCATCCTTGCTTGCGTCGACGAGGTGCAGATGGCCAACTCGCGGCGCGGCCAGGATGGCCCACCGTCCGCTGCCGCATCCCAAGTCCATTCCGACGCTGTTCGGCGGCAGCGAAGCCCATGGGAAGATGCCGAAATAGCCCTCGAACATCGCCATCCGCTCGTCCTCGGACAGCTCGGAAATGCCTTGCGGAAACATCGTCCACTCTCGGCCAAATCCCGCAACGGTCGCGGCGTCGACATTGCGACTGCGCCCGGTCGACGAGATCGCATCCTGGAAGATTTCAACGAGCTTGAACCCGGCGCGTTGCAGCGAATACGCCGCCTCGGCGTGCCGCCGTGCCGCAAGCCCAAGGGTCCGCGCGCGGTCCCGGTCGACGGCAAGGGCGCTGAGCGCCGAAATCCATTCCTCGGCGCTGCTCGCCAGATATCCCGTCTTTCCCGGGATGATCATGGAGGTGCTGGCGCCCACCGGAGAGGCGACGGCAGGCCTGGCAGCAGCCATATATTGAA
>DASTFK010000121.1:0-3711 GCA_035719945.1 Nitrospira sp. | reverse complement strand
TCGGAAACGCATCAAGGCCTTTCAACTCAGCCCACATTTCATCGTAGACGAGAAAACTTAGCAACCTGGGAATCTCCAAGGGATTATCGATCGTCAAGGTTTCCATATTCGGTTGCCCAACGAGGATCATCGCGGCACCTCGCTCGGTCCGGAACAGGCCTTCAAAGGCAGCACCCTTGATCGGTTGATGCGCGAAGACTTGTTTTGCGTTGCCATCTCCTGTCGGAAAAATCATGAGCGCACAGGCTATGGCGCCGGCCACAACACCTGTCTGCACGTATGTTTTGGCATGGGTCACGTAGGAACCCAAGAGAGAATACAGCGCACCCAGGGCCGCCATGACAAAAGACGCCGTCACGACGGAGCCCGTCATCGTGTGAGCGTATTGCCAGTAGATCCACGGATTCGTCAGGAGGTCGGTCAGACTGTTCACGAACATGCGCCCATCTTCGGCGGTCGAATAGCCGACGGGATGTTGCATCCAGGCATTGGTTGCGATGATGAAATAGCCGGATACCCATGAACCGAGAAAGAGCATCAAGGTTGCGAGCCATAGAACGATTCGACTGAAACGGTTCTCGCCGTAGAGCAAGATACCCAGGAACGACGATTCGAGGAAAAAGGCAAAGATACCCTCCATCGCGAGGGTTTGGCCGATAACGCCGCCCGCAACGTTGGAGAACTTGGCCCAATTTGTGCCGAACTGGAATTCCAGTGGGATGCCGGTCACGACGCCAAACGCGAAACTGAGGCCAAAGATCTTGGTCCAGAACCTCGCCACCTGTTGGTAATGTTCATCGCCGACCACGAGAGCGCGTGTCCTGAAGTAAAGGAGCAGCAAGGCCAGTCCCATGGTCAGTTGGGGGAAAAGGTAATGGAAGGTTGCTGTGACGGCAAATTGAAGACGATCGTAGAACACCGCACTTTCCATAATAGCCTTCTTTTCCCTGGGATCTCACGCAGACGGCTCTGAACCATCCACGTCTCAACTCACTTATCAGCAGACGGCGTTGAAGCGCGGGGAAACTCGCTCGATGTCGCAACACCCTCGAGCAGGCGTCTTCATCTTAACTTCGGCCGCACGGCCATATAGCCGGGTTCCGGCAGCAAAAGCCAGTTCGTCACACCCTTCACACCTTTGACGCCGGAAACGGCTTCGACTACCTGATGCCGTTCCTCGTCGCCCGATACAACTCCGAGCAACACGGCCCGACTATCCAGGACGGTCACATTGATCCGGCTGGCAACGACTCCCGGCGCCAGGCGAAGGGCTGTCGCAATTTCTGTGTGAATTGTCATATCCGATATCGTGTTCGAATCGGCGGTGGGCTGCGACTGTGAGATTGGAAGATAGACGTCGATCGATCGTAGACCAGATACGCCGTGCGCGACACGCCGGACTGCTTCTGCCTGATCAGACGTTTCGACCCGACCGATTACGTAGCCGCGCTCCATGACCACATCCGGCGAGAGGGTCAAGCCGGCTAACCCCTCTTCGCCGATCAGGGCGGTGCGCAGATTGGCCTTCAGCCGGTGATCGCGGGCTTGCGCGGTGGCGCTCAATTCGCTCGAGGCCGACTTATACATCAGCGAGTAGGGGCGGGCGCCTCCGCAACCTGGTGCGATGAATAAAGTGGCGAGCAGGCAGGCCGTCAGAAGGTGCTTCGCCATCGGTCTTCTCCTTGAAGGACCTTGTGTAGGGGCAAAAAAATGAGCGTATTTTACTTTTTTTGATGGGTGTGGTCTACGCAGGGTGAGAGGGAATGAGGGACGGGCAAGAAGCAGACTATTAGCGCCGGCCCGCCACGCGCCGCGAAAGGGTTCCTGACACCCTTTCTTGTTATTGTTGTAAATATTGAGAATAAGATGACAACAAAAGCAGTCGTTGAGAGACTTCTGAAAGCCGTGTGGGCGCACGTAATCACCCCGCACGGTAATGGAGGTTCTTATGAAGACCTGGACCATGCTCATATTGCTCACACTCTGCTGCATTGGACAGAGTGCGGCCCTCGCGCAAATGTCAATGAGCGGATCAAGCCAAGCCAACATTCTCAAACTAATGAGTGAACTCCCGCCTGAGACGATGAAGAGTATTCAGCAACTGGGGTTGATCCTTCAGCAAGACCTGAAAGAAGGAAAGCTGACCGACGCACAAATCCAGCAAGAGCTGAGCTCAGGCAATCTGGAACAGAAGCTGCGAGACCTCAACCCCGAGGCAGGTCCGTTTTTTGATGACGTCACTCAGGCGATGAAACACCACTCCAACCCCGAAGACCTCACGCATATACTCAACGGTTTGGCAGGATCTGTTCAGTAGACCACAGAGTCTGGGACGGTGATGGGCCAAGGAGAAGCCGGCCCGCCACGCGCCGCGAAATTCAGAATGGCCCCGTTTCTCTTCTCCCAGGCTCTTGAGCCGCAGAAGCGAGAATCTCTTATCCAAAAGGCTTAGGAAACCGCTGTTCCCTCCAAGCGAGCTGCAAGCATTTGCCTGTCTTCTGCTGTTTTCGTAAGCTGGAGTACCTGTCTTAGGAAAGGAGGGCGCCATGAGAAAGATACTGAGCGTTCTAAACTCTTGTTTCATCCTTGTAATCGCGGCTGGGATTTTACAAGCGCAAGAGTCACCTCCCGCCCCGCCGGCAGCACCAGAAACTGCCGCAAAAGCGACTCCCGCGGACGGCCATGTCATCCACGTCACGGCCCCGCACTTGATCGATGGAAAGGTACGGGGGCCATTCCATCACTATTGCAAGATCGTCTCTCCTGAGCCGTTCATTGAGTGTCTTCTCTACGAGACGGACGAGAACGACGCGAAACTCATCGGAGTCGAGTACATTGTCGCCAAGACTGTGACTCGCGACGAAAAGGTCCTTCCCAAGAAGGTTTGGAAAAAGGTTTGGCATGATCATTCCGTGGAGGGTGTCATAGGGAACATCAAGATACTGGATATGCCCCCCGATAAGGCCAAGGAGTTCGCGGACATGGTTGCCAAGACCGACGGGATCATCTTTTCACTATGGCCCGAGGGCGCCAAATTGCCGACCGGGAAAGTCAGCATTGGCATGATGGTTGGGCATGCCGTACACCAATGACATGGAACCACAGGAGCCCCTTGGCTTCATCCGCTTTAGCAACGCCGGCTGAACCGTGCAGCTTGCGGAGGGGTCCGCTGAATCAGGGGCCCGCCACGCGCCGCGAAAGGTTTCATGACACCATTTTCTTTTACAAGCAGTTACTTACCGCTCGGTAAGATACGGTGCGCCAACCAGAAGACGTATGTGCCGTACCAAATCGTCGGGGACCAGGACACAACGGCAAACGTCCACGTGACGTTTTCCAACCCGCGGGCAAGCCAGGCCAGGCTCACGAAGAGAACCGTCAGTACCGAATGTGGAAGAATTGCCCACAGGAATCGGCGGTTGGGCGTGAAGTGATAGGCGACAATCAAGGCGCCGGCCACCGCGAGCAAGACGTAGCAAGTAAACAACTTTCGATCCGACGCCTGCCAATAGGCTGCACCGAATACCACAGCAATGGCTGCATCCAACATCGTATCCCGCCAATTGCCCTGGGGGAGTTGGTCGGAGCCGAGATCGCTCTGCAAGTAGAAGAAGTCGATGCAATAGAGGAGCGTGACGGAGATTTCAACGGCCTGGAGCGGTCCCCATCCCTCTGTGACATGGAGTACATCATAAAGCATCGATCCGAGCA
>DASTFK010000120.1:0-5685 GCA_035719945.1 Nitrospira sp. | reverse complement strand
AGACTTCTTCGCCAAGGAACCACACCGGGGCGTGAACCCCGATGAGGTGGTGGCCATCGGCGCCGCGATCCAAGGCGGCGTGCTCAAGGGCGACGTTAAGGACGTGCTGTTGCTGGACGTCACGCCGTTGTCCCTCGGCATCGAGACGCTGGGCGGCGTCTTCACCAAGCTGATCGAGCGCAACACGACCGTCCCGACCAAGAAGAGCCAAGTCTTCTCCACGGCGGCCGACAATCAAACCGCCGTGACCATCCGCGTGTTCCAAGGCGAGCGCGAAATGGCCAACGACAACAAATTGCTCGGCCAGTTCGATCTCGTCGGCATTCCCTCGGCGCCGCGCGGCATGCCGCAAATCGAAGTCACGTTCGATATCGATGCCAACGGCATCGTGCACGTGTCGGCCAAGGACCTGGCGACGCAGAAGGAACAATCCATCAAGATCACGGCCTCCAGCGGTCTCAGCAAGGACGAAGTGGAAAAACTCGTCAGGGATGCCCAAACCCATACGGAAGAGGACAAGAAGCGGAGAAAAGCGGCAGAAGCGAAGAACCAGGCCGACACTCTGCTCTATCAGACGGAAAAGAACCTCAAGGAGCACGGCGACAAGATTTCGGCCGAGGACAAGACCAAGATCGAGGAAGCCGTCACCGCCCTGAAAAAGACGATGGAAGGCAATGACCCCGATGCGATCGAGTCCGCCACGCAATCCTTGACGACCGCATCGCACAAGCTGGCCGAGGAGATGTACAAAAAGGCCTCAGCCTCATCGGCCACCGGCGCAGGGGCTACCGCCGCAGAGGAAAGTCCGAACGGCGCCAAGACGGATGAAAAAGTCGTCGACGCCGAGTTCGAAGAAGTGGACAAAGATAAAAAGTAAGATAGAATACGGCTGCTGAGGGACCGAGTTTCGCCGCACGGGACTCGGTCTTTCTGCTATCACTACTCTTAGGGGACAATGGCTTCCGTGTCGAAACGAGATTTTTACGAAACGTTGGGCGTCGACCGGACGGCGTCCGACGACGATCTGAAGAAAGCCTACCGCAAGCTCGCCCGTCAATTTCATCCCGATCTCCAGCCCGGCGAACAACAGAAGAAGCAAGCCGAAGAGAAGTTCAAGGAAATCAACGAAGCCTACGAGCATCTCAGCGACTCGGAAAAGCGGAAACGCTACGACATGTTCGGCCATGCCGGGACGCAGGGCGGCGCAGGGTTTGAGGGCTTCGACTTCGGACGCGGCGGCTTCGGCGATGTTTTTAACGACATCTTCGAAGACTTCTTCGGGGGCCAGCGCGGCGGCACGCGCACTGAGCGCGGAAACGACCTCCAGTACAATCTCGAAATCACGTTTGAAGAGTCGGTCTACGGAAAGGAAGCCAAACTCAAGATTCCGCGTTGGGAATCCTGTACGGACTGCAAAGGCACCGGGGCCAAATCAGCCACAGCCGTCAAGACCTGTCCGAGCTGCAAAGGCGCCGGACAGATCCGGCTACAACAGGGCTTCTTCAGCGTCAGCAGACCCTGCGGCCAGTGTGAGGGATCCGGTCGCATCATCACGGAGCCCTGCACAATCTGTCAGGGCCGTCAACGCGTCTATCGGGAGCGCACGATCGCCGTCCACATTCCGGCCGGCATCGAAACCGGCATGCGTCTGCGCCTCTCCAACGAGGGCGAGCACGGCGTCAATGGCGGGCCTGCCGGCGACCTCTACGTCGCCATTGCGGTCAAGCCGCATCCCGTGTTCCAGCGCAAAGGCAACGATATTAGCTGCGACGTACCGATCAATTTCGTCACGGCGGTGCTCGGTGGGAAGATTGAAGTACCGACCTTGAAGGGCACGACCGTGATGAAGGTACCGCCCGGCACGCAACCCGACAAAGTGCTGCGTCTGAAAGGGCTTGGCATCCCGAGCCTCAAACATCACACGACGGGCGATCAAGTGTTCACGATCAAGGTGCATATTCCCACCAAGCTGACCGCCAAGCAGCGTGAGTTGCTGATGGAATTCGCCAAGGAAAGCGGCATGTCGATGGAAGCCGACGGCGACGGCTTTTTCGACAAGATGAAGACCTTTTTCGAATAACGCCGCAGCCTGCCGGATCGGGGTCTGTCTCCCATGCCTACCTTCTTTGTGGCTTCCGAGGCCATCGTTCCGCCGACTGTTCGTATCACCGGCCCCCTGCTCCAACATCTTCGTGGCAGTCTTCGCCTGCAACCCGGTGAGCTGCTCACGGTCACGGATGAGCGCGGCACGCGGTATCGTGCGGAGATTGCCGAAGTCTCGAGCGGGACGCTGATCGGCCGCATCCTCGACACCACCTCCGCTCCCCCAAGAACGAGCCCATCGATCGTGCTGGCCCAGTCCCTCCTCAAAGGTGAAAAGATGGATTGGGTGATTCAGAAGGCCACAGAATTAGGGGTGGATCGGATCGCGCCGGTCCTGGCCACCCATAGCGTGGTCAGGCCTCGAGCCGACCGGATCGAGCATCAACTTGCGCGATGGCAGCGCATCGCGCTCGAAGCAGCCCAGCAATCGGAACGCTGGTCGGTGCCGGTCATCGACGAACCGGTAACCGTTTCCCAAGTGCTGTCGACCTCGAAGACGGCGGCCTTAAAAATTCTCTTGGCCGAGCGGTCAGACGGTGCTTCGCTGAGTAGCGTGCCATTGCACAACAACGGCGATGTATGGCTGTTGATAGGTCCGGAGGGAGGCTGGGAAGAAGAGGAATTCCGTCAATTGCGTGAACAGGGCGTCGTCAGCGTTACCCTGGGGCCACGAATCCTGCGAGCCGAGACTGCCGCCATTGCCGCAATCACCGTCCTGCAATCCCGGTTGGGCGAGCTCGGTTAGCGACGCGTTATTTCGCGATTTTGAGATGCACGATGGTGCCTTTTTCACCGCTGGCCCAGCCGTGCAGGGTATCGGGAAAGGACAACCCGAACAACGACACGTTCGCTACGGCACCCTGCTCTTCCCAGGTAAATCCACTGTCTGCAGTGTGGTACGCCATGCCGCGCTCTCCCACGATCCATCCGCTTTTGGGATCGGTGAATCGGATCCGAAGCAGGTCCGTGAGCCTCGTGCAGGTCCGTGAACAGGGTAACGTGCGGTCGATCCAGCGGCCGCCTCCATTCGTGGTCTGAAACATCGCGCCTGCATTGCCGACCGCCCACCCCGTCGACGGATCCGAAAAATACACGTCGAAGAGCGTGACCGAGCCTTGGGTTTCCTGGGCCACCCAGGTCGCGCCACCATCCTCGGTTGCGAGCACCGTCCCCACCGCCCCGACGGCCGTCCCTCGACGCTCCGTCAGAAACTGCACGGCATAGAGGGCCGCCGTCGTGGAGCTGGACTGATCCGTCCAATGAGCACCTCCGTCGCTCGTGTGGAGAATCGTTCCGTTTCCGCCCACGACCCATCCTTCTTGCGGCGAGATGAACGATAAGCCATACATGGCTGCCTGGGTGTCGACGGGCTGCGGTCTCCATGTGGCGCCGCCGTCCACCGTATGGCGGAGCGTGCCGTTGACCCCAATGATCCACCCTTGCTTGTCGTCGACAAAGAACACGCCCGTCAGCTGCAGCGGCGTGCCGCTGGTCTGCTTTTTCCACTTCTGCCCACCGTCTATCGTCTTGAGAACCGTCCCGCTCGAGCCCACCGCCCATCCGAGATTGGCATCCCGGAAATACACGCTCATGAGCGTGACCTCGGTCCCGGTTTTTTGGGAAGCGGCTTTCAGCTGTGGTTCAGCCGCGTTTATGGATGGAACGATGAGGGTGCTCAAAAGCAACGTGAGGAAACACAAGGTCACCGTTGAGCCTTTCGATGCGAGCACACGCTTCACCATCCTGCTAGTCGTTCGTGGCGCCTTCAGGCCTAGACTCGAAGAAGCTTTGATCAGGCATGCCCTTAGCTTCAATGGTGAACGTTCCGGCTTCCAGCGTGAGCCATTTTTTTGGCGTGCAACAGGTGCCATCGGGGAGGAGATCCCAGGATCCGCGCCGGATGATCAGAGGCCCGGTCGAAAGGTCTGCGCTGAACTGTCCCGGCTTGCCGATACCGAAGAGATGACGATGCGGCACGCGAACCTTGATCTCGGTATCCGTCCAGGACACGACGATCGCGCCGATATTATTGAACAACACCTCGGTGCGCGAAACGTTCTCACCCAGCTCGATCTGGTTGCGTTTGAAGGCTCCCTCGCCGAGACCCGGCTGTGTCGCCTCGGTGGTCTTGATGAAGGACCCGAACCCTGAACCTTTGATGGTGACGACTTCATCCAGCCCGGCGGAGGTCGGTGAAAACGACTCAATGGTCGGCACGGCCAGCGTAAAGTCTCCCGCCGTGGTGGACACCGTTCCGTGCTCTGCGCAGCAGGATCCATCCACCCCCACTTTCGGCGCGCCACGAGTCACCACCACGGGACCGCTCTTGGCGCTGAACGGCACCCAGACGTCGATCCGGTCGTCATGCCAACGGTAGATCACCGCGGGAGCTCCACCGATTTCCACCCGATTCTGGCCGGTATCGAAGTCGGTATAGTTGTACGGGGTCGCACCACTCTCCGAATATGCGCCGAAGTGCTCGCCATGAATTCTCATGAGCGTGCCGATCGGAGCACTGGCAGGAGTGATACCGGTCGCTTTCGGAACTTCGACTGTGAAGGCACCGACGGTTCGCTCTTGTCCCCGTTGAGCCAGAACCATGGGTCCGCTTTCCGCGTTCAGGGGCACGTGCACAACGATCGCACGATCGCTCCACTGGGCCACAGGAGCCTCTTTCCCGCCGATCAGAATCCTGTCTTCCCGGGTCTTCTCTCCACCGAAACCTTGACCGAACAACACGACCTTGGTCCCTACCGGCCCGTGAAGCGGGTCGACCTGCACGGTGGGAATCAGCTTCAAAGATACGGCGTTGCTGACCGTGTGTTGCACGGGCGCACAACAGGAACCGTCCGGCAGCGGGTCTGAGGAAGCAAGACGGACAGCGATGTCTCCCGAGGCTGCATTGGCCGGAACGTCCACTTCGATCTTATCGTCCTTCCATCGACGTGGCCTGACGACCAGGTTGCCCACCACAACGTCGTTGACGCCGAACATCGTGTTGGGATCGCGCGGGCCGGCCGTAATGCCGAAGTGCTCGCCCACAATTTCAATCGTATGGCCTGGCTCGATCGACGGAGGGTGAATCGAGAGGATTTTCGGATAGACGACAGTAAATGTTCCCGCCTGAACCTTCTTTTTCCCGATCAACACTTCGACAGGGCCGCTCTGCGCCTTCGATGGGACTTTCACCTCGACCACATCCTGATCCCACCGTTGGATGAGCGCAGGAACTCCAGCGAAGAGCACACGATTGACTTGCGTGGATTTGAAATGCCCGAACCCCTTGCCGACAATCGACACCGTGGCCCCCGGGACTCCGGTCTTTGGCTGCAATTCAATCTTCGGCGGCACGGCGCCGGCCGAGCCGCTCCCCGCCCACGCCAGCATCAGGCTCGTTGCAAAGGCAATGATCCAGTTCATAGGAAAACCGGTCTGAAACACCAATCGATCCTGTCTTGAAACCATACTCAGAAGGCCCTGCGTGGCACGAGAACCCCACGCACGAGTTCAGGAAGGAAACAACCGGGGTGCAGCGTGAAGCGAGGGACGACGGACTATAACAAGCGGTTTTTTCAGGTGTCA
>DASTFK010000119.1:0-3645 GCA_035719945.1 Nitrospira sp. | reverse complement strand
TTGGGCCTGGCCAATCATCCGGGCATCGTCGAGGCAGCCGCCCGCGGGCTTCGGATTCACGGCTATGGCATGGCCTCGGTGCGCTTCATCTGCGGAACGCAGGAAATCCACAAAACCCTCGAACGCGCGATCAGTGCCTTTCTTCGGACCGAGGACACGATTCTCTACGGTTCCTGCTTCGATGCGAACGGAGGCCTCTTCGAGGTCCTGCTCGATGATCGAGACGCCGTGATCAGCGATGCGCTCAACCATGCCAGCGTGATCGACGGCATTCGGCTGTGCAAAGCCAAACGATTCCGCTTTGCCCATTCGGACATGAAAGACTTGGAAGCGAAACTGAACGACGCGCGGACCTCTCGCCTGCGCCTGATCGCCACGGACGGTGTGTTCTCCATGGACGGCGATCTGGCGAAGCTCGACCGGATCGTCGAGCTCGCAGAACATTACGAGGCCGCCGTCATGGTCGACGACAGCCATGCCACCGGAGTCATCGGAGCACAAGGACGGGGCACTCCCGCCCACTTTGGAGTCGCCGATCGCATCGATATCGTGACGAGTACGCTCGGCAAGACGCTCGGCGGCGCGACCGGAGGATTCACGACTGGACGCGCAAACGTTGTGGACCTCCTTCGCCAGCGCTCGCGGCCTTATTTGTTCTCCAATGCGCTGCCTCCGGCGGTTGCCGCCGGCGCCCTGCAGGCGCTGATGCTTGTCCAAGAGGGTGAGGAGTTGCGCTCCCGGGTGCGCGAGAATGCCACTTTCTTTCGCGCGCGGCTCACCGAACTCGGATTTCGCCTGGTCGACGGAGATCATCCCATTATTCCCGTCATGCTGGGCGACGCTTCCCTGGCCGCTATGATGGCCGACCGCTTGCTGACCGAGGGCGTCTATGTCGTGGGGTTTAGTTATCCGGTGGTCCCGGAGGGGCAAGCGAGAATCCGCGTTCAGATGTCGGCCGCCCATACAGGCGAGGAGCTTGAACGGGCGCTTGCGGCGTTTGCTAAGGTCGGGCGGGAATTGGGAGTTATTCCGCGATCTCAGGGATGAGATCGTTACCCTGCTCGTCTCGAATCGCTCTCGTCCGTGATTGTAAATAGGCGTTTCGTACGGCCGTATAGAGATCGAGTGTCGCTTCTTCGACCCCCTGGAATTTCTCGAGATTCCTCGACCGCTCGTTCACGATCTCGCCGACGCGTACGCCGATCTGCAGAAGGGTCGTCGTCGTGCGGTTTTTGTGGGCGATCAACGAAGGTATGCCCTCGACCTCGATGATGGGCGCAACCAGCCAGTTGATCGGATTGAGAAAGATGTCGGTGACGTATCCGGCAAAGTCTCGAACCGTAAAGGGCTGGAGGAACGGCAGCACAAGATAGGGGCCCGGCTTCATGCCATAGAATCCCAACGTTTGTCCGAAATCCTCATCGGGCGTGACCAAATCGATCTCTTTCGCCAAATCCAGGAACCCCGCATAGCCGACGGTGGTGTTCAAGAGAAACCGTCCGACCTCAATACTGGCGCCTTTGACCTTTCCCTGAAACACGTTGTTCAAGAACCGCTGCGGAAATCGCAAATTGTAGAACATGTTGCTGATGCCGACCTGCACAAAGTCAGGAATGATGAAGTCGTAGCCCTGGGCGACAGGCTTCAGTGCGTACTTATCCAATTTGCGGTTGAACTCGAACATAAAGATATTGAACGGCTCCCAAGGGTCGTACTCTTCGCCTTCTTCGTCAGCCTTGGCAAATGGATCGAAAAGTTCTTCGGCATAGCCGCCGAGCGGGGGGATTTGGGCGGCAACCGTCGGCAGATCAGCAATCGAGAGATCTGCAGCTGCTGCCAGCAGAACGCGCGGCGGGATCGATTGAGTGCTCACCTCATGTGAGACCTGCCCCCCCACTGGGTCGAAGGCTGAGGTTCCGGCACACCCGGCCAACAAGATGAGCAGAGGGAGCGCTAGCAGCATTCTCATGGGGAACATTCTTACTGGTTGAAGCCGACCGTGGGAAGGAGGCCTGAGGACATCGCCGCGCACTCTACCAAAAGTTCCACCGCTCGCCAAATCATTTTTTTGTTCTACGAGCGAATCGCACGGGCGGCGAAGTCGGCGAACGCCTGGAAGTACGACGCTCCGCCGACCTGGTACGTGTTGTTGTGGTCTGCGCCCGGGATGAGATGAAAGGACTTGGGCGGCTTCGCCGCCTCGAACACCTGCCGGGCCATCTCAAGCGGAATGATATCGTCCTGATCGCCGTGGATGATGAGCTTGGGCAGCGAGAGCGCCGGGACTCGATCAATCAATCGAAACTCGGCGCCCAGCAGCCAATGCACCGGCAGGCCACCATAATAGAACTTGGCGACCGCTTCGATGGAGGGGAACGCCGATTCCAGAATGAGTCCGGACGCAGGCTTGTGGACGGCCAGGTCGGCGGCCACCGCCGCGCCCAACGATCGCCCGAAGATGACCAGGCGATCCGGCCTGATCATTCGGATACGCGTCAGATAGTCGTGGGCGCCGATCGCGTCCAAATACAGTCCTTGTTCGCTGGGCCGCAAACCCTGGCTTTTCCCGTAGCCTCGGTAGTCGAAGACAAAAACGGACAGGTCCCGCTGGAACAATAAACGGAGATTGTCGAGCCGGTGGACGATGTTTCCCGCATTGCCGTGACACCAGATAATGACGGGACGATCCGCCCGCGCCTCGACGTACCACCCGAAGAGCTTCGTGCCGTCGGCCGCCTGAAACCAGACGTCTTCAAGAGGAAGCCCGCTCGCGGCGCGCCAGTCCTTGTCATGCCAGCGCTCCGGATGAAAGACGAAGAATTGGTCGAGAATGTTTTTGGGCAACATCGGCCTATTCGAATCTTACCGGGTTTGCGCCCGTTCAGGAAAGACAGCAAAACGATTCAGAGGGAGAGCGTTGCTGAACGATGCGGCGCAGCCGGAAGAGCGCCGACCATAGATGGAGGGTCTGTCAGAATGGCCACCGGTCATGAGTTTCGGCGCATCCATCCTGCTGGTGTGCCGAAGCTCGTCTCATGCGGCTAAACATGCCGGTGACCGGCCTCGCTATTTGTTTGCGACCGCTGTACCTTCGACTTTGAAAATAAACCCATCAAGCACGAGTGCCCAAAACCATTGTTCTGAGATGGTGACATCCGTCAGCCTCGTGCCTCCGGCCTTGGCGGCGGCTTCCTTCATCGCATCCTCGAAGCGGGTGTTTTGATTGATCGGAATAAACCCGAACAGCATGATGCCGGTGCTGGTGGCCTCGGTCTTTCCCAGGGCCTTTTCATTCGGACCAATTGGTGCGCTCGGAAACTTGAGAGGTGTCGAGACGCAGGCGGTAGTCACGGCAAGACAGATTCCAAGAAGTAGCCCAGCGGATTTCATAGTGTTCTCCTCAATTGGGGGTGGTATTACTTGTTGGTCACAGCCGTGCCTTCTACCTTGAAGACGTAGCCGTTAATCACATACCCCCACCACCATCGTTCTGAGATCGTGACGTCCGTCAACCTCGACGCTCCAGCCTTCTGGACAGCTTCGTTGTAGGCCTCAACGAACCGGTCGTTTTGTCGGATCGGAATAAATCCGAACAAAAGCAGACCCACGTCATCGCCCCAAGTTGCTCCCAACGATTTCTCATTC
>DASTFK010000118.1:0-3389 GCA_035719945.1 Nitrospira sp. | reverse complement strand
TACGCGCAGGTCCCTGCAGGAAC
This sequence comes from Nitrospira sp., assembly GCA_035719945.1. Taxonomy (GTDB): domain Bacteria; phylum Nitrospirota; class Nitrospiria; order Nitrospirales; family Nitrospiraceae; genus Nitrospira_C. The sequence goes on along the minus strand of DASTFK010000118.1, from coordinate 3,366 downwards.
GTGGCTCGAGTACGCGGTGCCGCTCGGGAGGAATCAGTATGATCGCATCGTCCACTTTTGTTTCGGCTTTCTTCTGGCCTATCCCATCGAGGAACTGTTCCGGCTGACCGTGCCGCTTCGCGGCTGGCTCCTCTACTATCTTCCCGTCATGACGGTCCTTGGCCTCAGCGGCCTCTGGGAAATCATCGAATCGTGGGTGGCCCGCATGGTCCATCCGGAGCTCGGCATCACCTACTTGGGGTCTCAGGGAGACGTGTGGGATGCGCAAAAAGACATGGCCGCCGCACTGTACGGGGCGCTGCTGTGCGTGGGACTGCTGCTCCTGTACCGGAGACCTCGCCTTGGATTCTCACGCTCGGTCGCCGATTCGACGCGCTGAGCGTCATCGGGATTGGTTGTGACGAGGACCAAGCCGCTCTTGGGGTTGTTGGCGTGGTACGGCCTGCTCTGGACCGTGCTCGCCATTGCGCCGCGCGATCGGCAGGATTGGCTGCTCGAAAATCTTCTGGCGCTCGCCGCTGTCGTCACGCTCGTCGCCACGTACCGCCGGTTTCAATTCTCGACGCCGTCGTATCTCCTGATTACGGCTTTCCTCAGTCTTCACGCTGTCGGCGCACACTATACCTACGCGGAAGTTCCGTTCGGCTTCTGGCTGCAACAGGTGTTCGGGCTCTCGCGCAATCCGTTCGATCGGTTGGTCCACTTCGCCTATGGGTTGCTGCTTGCCTATCCCTTACGCGAGATCTTGGTCAGGCTTGCCGGCGCGCGGGGCCTTTGGTCATATTATCTTCCGGTCAGCGGCATGCTCGCTCAAAGCGGATTCTTCGAAATTGTGGAGGCGGTCGTCGCCCAGATCGTGAGCCCGGAGTTGGGCGCTGCCTATCTCGGGACGCAAGGAGACGAATGGGATGCCCAGAAGGACATGATCGCGGCTTTAACGGGTGCCTGCTTGTGCATGGCACTGGTAGTGATTTCAGCGCGCGCCGGATGGAATGGTGATTTCAGATCTAAGGTGTGGGAGGGGCCGGCCCGCTGAACAGTACCGGCCCCAATGCTGGCCAGCTTACTTTTTTGCGATCTCGAGCAGTTCCACTTCGAACACTAACGTCGCACCAGGCTTGATCGTCGGCGGTGAGCCGCGATCGCCATAGGCGATGGCCGACGGGCACACCAGTTTGCTCTTCCCGCCGACCTTCATGAGCTGCAGGCCTTCCGTCCAACACTTGATGACCTGATTGAGCGGGAAGGTGGCCGGCTCGCCACGTTTGACAGAGCTGTCGAACACTGTGCCGTCGATGAGGGTGCCGTGGTAATGCACCTTGACGGTATCGGTGGCCTTCGGCTGCTCGCCCTTGCCTTCTTTGATGGCGGTCACAATGGCGCCGGATTCGGTTTTCTTGGCGCCAGGCTCGGCCGCCGCCTTGGTGACGAACGCCGTCCCGGCTTTCTTCTCAACGTCGGCCAGTGCTGCCGTCCGCGTTTGCTGAACCTGATTCACCTTGGGCCCATAGGTCTGGAGGTCTACCTTCGAGGTCTTCTTGAGGACGCCGTCGGTCATGCCAGTTCTCACGAAATCCAGTTCGGACTCAGTGAGCGAAAACGGCGCGAGGGATTGGCTGATGATCAAGCCAAGGGCATACATTGTTTTCTGATCGTCGGTGGAGGGATCGGCCGCGCCGGCGGTTCCTGCCGACGTACCGCTCAGCAGTACGATCATCATGAAGATTGTCGCGATGCGCATGCAACCATCCTTTCTGCTTAAGAGAGATCTAAGGGCGACTCCGTGCCTCTTTCGTACAGTAAGCCATCGGAGATGGCGGGCTCAAGACAATTATTCGCTGGTTGCGCGTTTGCCCGTGCAACGGTACACTGCGCTCCCAGCCTCATTCCACACATCGACTCCTGAATGGTTCTGACCTTCGTCATTGTCTATCTGTTGATCTCTGTCGGCGTCGGCCTCCTTGCGGCGACACGCGTGCACAGCGCCAAGGATTTCGCGGTGGCTGGACGGAGTCTTCCGGTTCCCATTGTCATGGCGACGGTGTTCGCGACATGGTTCGGCGCCGAAGCGGTGATGGGGATTTCGGCGACCTTTGCTAAAGAAGGCCTGCGTGGCGTGGTCGCCGATCCGTTCGGATCGAGTCTCTGTCTCGTCCTTGCCGGACTGTTCTTCGCGCCGCGCTTCTACCGGCTCAACCTTTGGACGGTGGGCGACTATTACCGGCTCCGCTACGACCGCCGCGTGGAAGTGTTGTGCACGCTGTGCATTGTCGCGTCGTATCTGGGATGGGTAGCGGCGCAGTTCAAAGTCCTCGGGCTGGTCTTGAACGTCGTCACCCAGGGGGCGGTGAGTCAATCAGTCGGGATGGTGATCGGGGCCGTGATCGTACTGACCTATACGACGTTCGGCGGCATGTTTTCCGTCGCGATCCTCGATTTCGTCCAGCTCTCCGTCATCGTCGGCGGACTCCTGTATATCGCCAGCGTGTTGAGCGATGCGACGGGCGGCGTTGGGGCGGTGATCAGCCATGCGAGGGACGCGGGGAGGCTCGAGTTCTTTCCTCCCCCCTCGCTGAAGGCCTGGATTCCTTTCGTCGGCGCCGGGGTGACCATGATGCTGGGGTCCATCCCACAGCAAGATGTCTTTCAGCGCATCACCAGCGCCAAGGACGAACAAACGGCCGTCCGCGGTTCACTCTTGGGCGCTGCGCTGTACTTCGTCTTTTGTTTCGTGCCGATGTTCATCGCCTATTCGGCGCTGATGATCGATCCTGTGAAATTCGGATCCTTGCTCGAAAGTGACGCTCAGCTGGTTTTGCCGACCTTGATCGTCGAACATACACCGTTGCCCGCGCAGGTGATGTTTTTCGGCGCGGTGCTCTCGGCCGTGATGAGTTGTTCCAGCGCGACACTGCTCGCACCGTCAGTCCTCCTCAGCGAGAACATCATCCGTGGCGCGATTCCGCACATGGACGAAAAAGGACTGCTGAGCACGATGCGGGTGGTACTGGTTGGCTTTGCCGCCGTCGTCCTGACGATTGCACTGACCTCCGAGTCCAGCATTTACCGCTTGGTGGTCAATACGTACAAGGTGACGCTCGTGGCGGCGTTTGTCCCGCTGTGTGCCGGTCTCTTTTGGAAACGGGCCACGACCCATGGCGCGCTCTGTGCGATTGCCGCGGGGTTGGCGGCCTGGCTTGGAGCAGAACTCCTCAGCCCCGAGCAGGCTGTGGTGCCCCCACAACTGGCCGGCCTCGCGGCGGCGGCTCTCGGCATGATCATCGGTTCGTACCTGTCAGAGCCTAGTGCCACACCACGGTCGTAGTTCCTCGGCGTGATCGCTGTCTCTTGTGCGCTGTCGTATGC
>DASTFK010000117.1:0-3232 GCA_035719945.1 Nitrospira sp. | reverse complement strand
GAATGTTTTGGAGACGAATTCAGGAGGAGACTATCGCCGTCCAGCAATGAACCGTCAGCCTTGGCGGATGTTTGAGAGCCGCAACCTGACAGACGGAATCATGCAAGCCACCATCGACGGACGAACCATTCACGCTAAGCCGGGCGAGACCATCTATAGCGCGGCGACCGTCGCCGGCATCTCTATCCCCAGCCTCTGCGCCTCGAGACAGTTGGCGCCGTATGGATCCTGCCGGCTGTGCATCTGCGAAGTCGATGGCCTGAAAGGCCTGCAGGCTGCCTGCTCCATGCCGCTGCAAGACGGCATGATCGTCAGGACCGACAGCCCGCAACTGCATCGGCACCGGCGCAACCTCATCGAGCTATATCTGTCAGAGCAGCCCGCGGACGAGTCGGCTCACCAGTTGAGCGAGTTGGCCAAGAGGTACGGCGTGACGAAGGTTCGCTATCCCGCGGGAGTGGCGCGAGCCGCAATACGTGACGAGTCCAGCCCTTTCTTCACGTTCGATAACCAGCGATGCATTTCCTGCGCGCGCTGTGTGCGCGCCTGCGATGAAATTCAACCAGCGTTCGCCGTTTCGATGGTCGGGGCCGGCTTCTCCAGCCGGCCTGCGTGGGGCAGCGCCGGGATAACCGGTCAGGAAGGGATTGCCTCCTCGACCTGCGTGTCTTGCGGCGCGTGTGTGAAGGAGTGCCCAACTGGGGCGCTAACGGAGAAGACCGTGCTGCGGGAGGGCGCGCCCACGAGTCGTGTGCGGACCATCTGCGCGTACTGCGGCGTCGGCTGCGCATTCGATGCCGGGGTTCGTGAGGGTCGCGTCGTCTCGATGGTTCCGTGCGACGACGGACCTGCCAATCACGGCCATGCCTGTCTCAAGGGCCGATTCGGTTGGACGTACAACTACGCAAAGGATCGCATCACCACGCCGCTTCTGCGGGAGGGGACGGGATGGAAGCCGATCGAGTGGGACCGAGCCCTCGATCTCATGGCTCAGACTTTTCAGCGAATCAAGGATCGGGCCGGTCCCGACGCTGTAGCGGCGATTTCATCCAGCCGCGGGACGAACGAGGAGAACTACCTGTTCGGAAAGTTCATCCGCTGTGTCATGGGCACCAACCACATCGACAATTGTGCCCGCGTGTGCCACAGCGCGACGGTTGCCGGCATGATGGAAGCATTCGGTGCCTCGGCGGCGACGAATTCGCTCGAGGATTTGGATCGCGCCAAGCTCATCATGGTGGTCGGCGCCAATCCGACGGAATCGCATCCGGTGATCGGCGCCAAGATTCTTCGACTCACCCGTCACGGCGTGCCGCTCATTGTCATCGACCCTCGGCGCACCGAGCTGGCCCGCGCCGCCGCGATCCATTTGCAACTGCGCCCTGGGACCAACGTCGCCCTCCTGAACGGGCTCGGGCATGTCATCGCAGCGGAGGGTTTGACCGACCGGACGTTTATTGACGAACGGACTGAAGGCGTGCGCGACTGGCTTGAGACGGTAAAGGACTATTCGCCGGAAGTCGTCGAACAGCTCACCGCCGTGCCGGCTGACCTGATCCGCCGAGCGGCTCGAATGTACGCATTAAGCGGCGCCTCCGTGTCGGTCCACGGCCTGGGTGTCACGGAACATCGCTGGGGCAGTCATGGCGTGATGGCGCTCTGCAATTTGGCACTCGCAACGGGAAACGTCGCCCGGCCAGGCACCGGTATCAATCCGCTTCGCGGCCAGAACAACGTGCAGGGAGCCTCGGACTCAGGTTGCTTGCCTACGCACTTCGTGGGGTATCAACTGCTCGATGATCCGATTGTGAGCGCTCGTCACCAGTCGATCACGGGGCGTCCGCTTCCCCGTCGGCGGGGAATGAAGATTCCCGACATGTGGGATGCCGCCCTTGAAGAGCGTCTCAAGGGCCTATGGATCATCGGATATGATGTCGCCCAAACCGATCCCAATCTGAAAAAAGTGCGGGAGGCGCTTTCGCACCTGGAGTTCCTGGTCGTACAGGATTTGTTCGAGAGTCAGACGGCGAAGTTCGCCCATCTGTTGCTGCCTGGCGCGTCGTTTTTGGAAAAAGACGGAACCTTCACGAATTTGGAGCGGCGCATCCAGCGCATCCGCAAGGTCGCGGAGCCGCCGAACGGCATTCTTCCGGATTGGCAGGTCGTCTGCGAGGTCTCCACCCGCATGGGGTACCCGATGCGTTACCGCCATCCATCGGAAATCATGGACGAGATGGCGACGCTCAGTCCGATGCTCGCCGGCGTGTCGTACGAGCGGCTGAATGATCCAAACGGGTTGCAGTGGCCGGTGCCCGGTCCGGCGCATGCAGGGACGCCGCTCATGCATCGAGAGACCTTCACTCGCGGCAAAGGGCGATTTATGCCGGTGGACTATCTGCCGCCTGGCGAGCAGCCGACTGACGCCTATCCCTTCGTCTTGGTGACGGGACGCATCCTCGAACACTACAATTGCGGCGCCCAGACGAGGCGGACGGAGATCATTGAACTAGTGGACGGCGATGTGCTGGAGATGCATCCGGACGATGTCTCGCGGCTGAAGCTGAAGGACGGGGAACTGGTACGGCTTGTGAGCGCGCGGAGCCAGGCTGTGCTGCCATTGATGACAAGCGAGCGCGTTCGACCCGGCGAACTCTTCACCAGTTTCCACTTCCCGGGCACCGATCTCAACAGCTTGCTCTCATCCAGCGCCGACGAGACTTCCAAGTGTCCCGAATACAAAGTGTCGACCGTAAGAGTGGAGCGGACGACGATAGAGAATTAAGGCGGCGCAGCCGAACCCGAGGCAAATGAGGTTTCATGAGCGCCGTTCTCTAGAGGCTAGGAGATCGAGCACTCACTATCCCATTGGCAGATTGCAATCACGGAGAAAGACACGATGAGTACACCGCGTCGAAGCGTCAAGATGAATCGTCCCGTCCGGCTCCTCGCCCTGGCGCTGGGAGTGCTCGTAGGGATAGCCGGTCTCTGCTGGGCGGAAACTCCAGCTCCATCGACGTCCCGCACTGCTTCATGCACGAGCCCATACAAGAAGAAAGCCGTGCCGACAAAAGCTCTTCGCGCGATCGTGCAGTCGCACCGTCAATGGCTAGAAGAGCGATACAATCCAAACTCTCACCGGGCAGATCTGTGCATGGCGGATCTTCATCGGGCTGCGCTCAATGGGGCAGACTTGGAGAGAGCGAACCTCGAGGGAGCCAATCTGCAGCACGCC
>DASTFK010000116.1:0-2817 GCA_035719945.1 Nitrospira sp. | reverse complement strand
ACCCATGGACGGTGGTACCGTTTCAGCGAGTGGATGTTTAACGGCATGCGAAACGGGTATGCACGCAGCTTGGGGTGGGTTCTCCATCATCCCGGGAGCATGCTGGCTTTGACACTCGGTATGATGGTGCTGAGTGTGTATCTCTATACCATCATTCCCAAGGGCTTTTTCCCCCAACAGGACACGGGCCGGATTTCCGGTGTCATTCAAGCGGCACAGGACATTTCCTTTGCAGCGATGCGGCAGAAATTAACAGAAGTGGTGGATATCATAAGAAGTGATCCCGCTGTTGAAATAGTAACGGGATTCAGCTCCGGCAACGTCAACTCCGCACGGATGTTCATCGGGCTCAAGCCGCTCCATGAACGGCAAGGGCTGAGCGTGGATCAGGTCATCGCACGCCTGCGTCCGAAGCTTGCGCAGGTGCCCGGAGCACCGACCGTGCTACAAGCGATCCAGGATTTGCGTATCGGCGGCCGCGCAAGCAGCGCCCAATATCAATACACGCTGCAGAGTGTAGACTTGGAGGAACTGAACACATGGGCACCGACGGTGGAGCGCCGGCTACGCATGCTGAGCGAGATCACCGACGTGAACAGTGATCAACAGGACAAGGGGGTGCAGTCGCTGGTGGTCTTCGACCGGCTGACGGCCTCGCGGCTCGGGGTAAGTCCTCAACTTATCGACGACACGCTGTACGATGCCTTCGGACAGCGCCAGGTGGCCATCCTTTATACGCCGCTCAATCAATACCATGTGGTGATGGAGGTCGCCCCCCAGTACTGGCAAGATCCCGCCACGCTGCATGACATTTACGTGCGCTCGCGGACCGGATCGCAGGTCCCGCTGAACGCGGTGGCGCGGTTCGAACCGGCAAATACGATTTTGTCAGTCAATCATCAGGGTCAATTCCCGGGAGTCACCCTATCTTTTGCGATTGCGCCTGGATTGTCCCTTGGGGACGCCGTCGAGGCGATCGAGCGAGCAATGAACGAAATCGGCCTTCCGGACGGTGTGCGGGGCAGCTTTCAAGGAGCGGCGAGGGCCTTTCAGGCCTCGCTTGGCAACCAGCCCATCCTTATTCTCGCAGCGCTGGTGACGGTCTATATCGTGCTGGGCATCCTCTACGAGAGCTACGTCCACCCATTGACGATTCTGTCCACGTTGCCGTCCGCCGGGGTGGGCGCGTTACTGGCACTCCTGCTGTTCAAGACCGACTTGAGCATGATCGCCTTGATCGGCATCATCCTCTTGATCGGAATCGTGAAGAAGAACGCCATTATGATGATCGACTTCGCGTTAGACGCCGAAAGGAAGGAAGGCAAGCAGCCGGACCAGGCGATCTTCGAGGCCTGCCTGCTGCGGTTCAGACCCATTATGATGACGACCATGGCCGCGCTGTTTGGAGCCCTGCCGCTGGCACTGGGCACCGGGGTCGGCTCCGAGCTACGCCGGCCGCTTGGCATTGCCATCGTGGGCGGTCTCCTGGTGAGCCAGTTGCTGACGCTCTATACGACGCCCGTGGTCTATCTCTACCTCGACCGCATGCGCCTACGTTTCCTGCGGCGGCAGCCTCACCGGATCGAAGCCAAACCGGTCCCTCAGTAGTGCGAGCGGGTCTCCTCTTCTCACCTGTTGCCATTCGCTATTGACAGACGGCGTCTCTCTCCGTAGGCTTCGGCACAGCCGACGCGCATGACCTCACATTTGATGGTCCAACGGATCTCCGCGGCCCTCGTCGCTGTGACGGTGCTGACCGGCTGTCCGCGCGTCTTGTATTTGGATTATCAGCCTTCGGCGTCGCTCAAAGGCAGCGGGCCCGTTCGCGTGGGTGTCTTCACTTATGCCGGGCATCCGACCGGCCTCATGCGACAAAAGGAAGTGGAATCGGGCCAGAAGGACCCCGAGGTCCTGTTTCTCTCGCAGGACATCGGCGAGTTTTTCGCCGCTGCGCTCAAGAAGGAGTTGGTCCTCGCGGGATACGAACCCCGGTTGGACTCATCGAGAGCCGTCTCAGGCAACATCGAGCAGTTTTATCTCGATTATGTCGGTCAGCACGATCAACTGTTCAAGATCGAGACCACGTTCCTGGTCGCGCGCGAGGGAACTCAGGCGTTCACGACTTCCTGCCGGTCGGAGCACCAGCAAGTCAAAGACTGGATGAAAAGCGGCTCGCTGATCGAGCACGGTGTCCGGGACTGCATCGCGTCATTTGTCAAAGAAGCGCAAGCGGCGGGAGCGTTGTAACCGAGGAACACGATGCCGGGATTTGAATTGATCGGGGAAGACGAGCTTCGGCAAGTTCAGGAAGTGCTCGACTCGGGCGTGTTGATGCGCTACGGCTTCGACGGGGCCAGAAACGGCCAATGGAAATGCCGCGAACTCGAACAGCGATTGGCGGCGCGGTTTGGAGCCCGCTACGCCCATGTGTGCTCGAGCGGCACCGCAGCCCTCAGCACGGCATTGGCGGCCTGCGGCGTCGGCGCTGGCGACGAAGTCATCCTTCCCCCGTTCACCTTCGTCGCGGATCTGGAAACTGTCCTGCTCGCGGGTGCCGTCCCCGTCTTTGCGGAGATCGATCAGACGCTGTGCCTGGATCCGCAATCGGTGCAAAAGGCCATCACCCTCAAAACGAGGGCCGTCCTGGTCGTGCACATGTGCGGCGCCATGGCGCAGATCGACGCGCTCGAAGACATCTGCCGCAGGCATCACCTGACGCTGATCGAAGACGCGGCCCAGGCGGCCGGAGCGACGTTTCAGGGGCGAACGCTGGGAACCTTCGGGAAGGCCGGTTGTTTGTCTTTCGACTATGTGAAA
>DASTFK010000115.1:0-2796 GCA_035719945.1 Nitrospira sp. | reverse complement strand
CGCTCGCCAGAGTGACGACGGACGTTCTGTTTTGCCGTGAGATGACAGGAAAGGCGCGATGAAGGAACACGAACACGCAACGCCGAACAAACCCGAAACTGAGCCGTCGCATGACAAGGTGGCCAAGAAGGCGCACGCGGGACCCGCCCACCATGCGCACATGGCGGCGGATTTTCGGAAACGGTTCTGGATCTCACTGGTCCTGACCGTGCCGATTCTCATCCTGTCGCCGATGCTCCAATCCCTGGTGGGACTGGGACAAGCCCTCAGTTTTTCCGGCGACCTGTACGTGCTGTTCAGTCTGTCTTCCGCGGTCTTCTGGTATGGCGGTTGGCCGTTTCTCAAGGGGTTTGTCGAGGAACTCACATCCCGCCGTCCCGGGATGATGACGCTCATCTCGGTCGCCATTGCCACGGCGTATCTCTACAGCAGCGCCGTGGTATTCGGCCTGACCGGGAAGCTGTTCTTCTGGGAGCTGGCCTCACTCATCGACATCATGCTGCTCGGGCATTGGATCGAAATGAGGTCCGTGATGGGCGCGTCGCGGGCGTTGGAGGAACTGGCCAAACTCATGCCCTCCGACGCCCACAAGCTCATGCCGGACGGCAGTGTGAAGGATGTGCCGCTGAGCGAACTGGCGGTGAATGACAAGGTCCTGATCAAGCCCGGTGAGAAGATTCCCGCAGACGGTGTCATCGTGGCCGGCGAGAGCTCGGTCGATGAGGCGATGCTCACCGGTGAGTCGACCCCCGTGTCCAAGAAGACCGGCGGCAAGGTCATTGGCGGATCCATCAACGGGGAAGGGTCGCTGACAATCGAGGTCAAGGGCACCGGCAAGGACTCGTTCTTGTCGCAGGTCATCGATCTCGTCAAACAGGCTCAGGAAAGCAAATCAAAGACCCAGGACCTCGCCAACACCGCGGCGCTGTGGCTCACCATCGTTGCGCTGGGCGGCGGCGTGATCACCTTCTTTATCTGGCAGGTAGTCGTGGGCCAGGACTTCGCGTTCGCTATCGAGCGCACCGTCACCGTGATGGTCATCGCCTGCCCGCATGCCCTGGGCCTCGCCGTGCCGCTGGTCGTTGCCGTCTCTACCGCGCTGGCCGCGAGCAACGGTTTGCTCATTCGTAATCGTGTGGCCTTCGAGGGCGCTCGGAAACTGCAGGCCATCATTTTTGATAAGACCGGCACGCTGACTGAGGGCCGATTTGGCGTGTCCGACACCCTGATCCTTGGTGAGGACATCACCGAAGACATGCTGCGCACCTACGCGGCCTCTGTGGATGCACATTCCGAACACCCGATCGCCAAGGCCATTGCTGCGGCTTCAGAAAAGAAGCTGCCCGTGGATGCCTTCAAGAGTCTCACAGGCAAGGGTGCCGAGGGCCGGGTCGAGGGCAAAGACATCAAGGTGGTTAGTCCCGGCTACTTGCGCGACAACAACATCGCGCTCACCGACCCGCGCGTGGAGCCCTTGCAAGCCCAGGGCAAGACAGTCGTATTCATTCTCGTCGACGGGACGTTGAAAGGCGCGATTGCGTTGGCCGACATTGTTCGACCCGAGGCGAAGCAAGCGATCGATGCCCTCAAGGCACTCGACATCCGCTGCATGATGCTGACGGGCGACAACAAGGCGACGGCCAAATGGGTCTCGGACCAGGTCGGGCTGGATGAATACTTCGCCGAAGTCCTGCCCAAGGACAAAGCCGCCAAAGTCAAAGAAGTCCAATCTCGTGGTGTGTTGGTGGCGATGACTGGCGATGGCGTGAACGATGCGCCGGCTCTGGCGCAGGCGGATGTGGGCATCGCCATTGGCGCCGGTTCCGACGTGGCCGTGGAGACCGCCGATGTGATTCTGGTGCGTAGCAATCCGCTGGATGTCGTGGCCATCGTGCGGCTCTCGCGCGCCACGTATCGGAAGATGGTTCAGAACCTGCTCTGGGCCACCGGCTACAACGTTGTGGCCCTTCCGCTCGCGGCCGGAGCCCTGTACGCGTGGGGCGTCCTGCTCACGCCCGCGATGGGAGCGGTGTTCATGTCGGCGAGCACGGTCATCGTCGCCATCAACGCGCGACTGTTGAGATTGAAGAAATGACCGAGCGGCTGACCGAGCGTGGCGGCGGGCCATGAAATATCACTATGTGTGGCTGGCGTGGTCGAGCGGGTTTCTCCTTCCCTGGCTCGCGCTGTACCTGACCAATCCGCCGTTCCGGCATGTGATGTGGCGCGTCAGTCTCGTGACGGCCGCGTTCGGCCTGACTGAGCCCATCTTTGTGCCGGAGTACTGGAATCCGCCGAGCCTGTTCGAGTTAGCCCAACGCACAGGATTCGACATCGAGAGCCTCATTTTCAGCTTTGCCATCGGTGGCATCGGAGCCGTCCTGTATAACGCTCTCACGAAGCGGCCCTTCGGTCCGGTGAGCGCCGCCGAAAGGTCGCGCCCGCTGCATCGGTTCCATTCCGTGGCCCTCTGGGCACCGTACGTCTTGTTTGTGCCGATGTATTTCTTGCCTTGGAATCCGATCTATCCCGCGATTCTCTGCATGACCATCGGAGGCATCATCTCCGCGATCTGTCGCCCGGATCTGAAAATGAAGGGCCTCGTCGGCGGCACCTTGTTCCTTCTTCTTTACACCGTATTCATGCTTGGGCTGGTGTGGTTGACGCCCGACTACATTCCGCAAGTGTGGAATCTGGCTGCATTGAGCGGCGGCCTTATCGGAGGCATCCCGCCCGAAGAGCTGCTCTTCGGCTTCAGTTTTGGCTGGTACTGGACGGGAGTCTACGAACACTTCA
>DASTFK010000114.1:0-5777 GCA_035719945.1 Nitrospira sp. | reverse complement strand
AAGTACTGCGTCTGAAAGAGCGTCGTGGTGCCTTCACATGCGTTCGGCGTGAAGATCGGCGCGTCGACGAGAATGAATCCCCGCTCGTCAAAGAAGTTCCGTGAGGCCCGGATAATCTCGTGCCGAATGCGCAGGATGGCGTGCTGCCGGTGCGAACGTAGCCATAGATGCCGGTGCTCCATCAAAAAGCCGACACCATGTTCTTTGGGCTGGATCGGGAACGGCTGCGCGATCTGCAACGCTTCGATGCGTGTGACGTCCAGCTCATAGCCTCCTGGCGCACGATCGTCTTGTCGAAGTTGTCCGGTGACAACCAACGATGATTCCTGGGTCAGACCGGCCGAGACCGCGAACTGGTCATCTCCGACAGTTTTCTTGCTCACGATCGCCTGCAGATCGCCGGTGCCATCCCGAATGGTTAAGAAATGAAGTTTCCCGCTATCGCGGCGGCTCCGCAGCCATCCACGAATGGTCACTTCCCGTCCCACATGTTGTCCAACCGCATCAATCATGATGACCGGCATCCGGACGTCCTCCTGCATCAGCCAGATCGTGAAAATGGCAGCCTAGCGGATTGCTCCTCTGCATTCAAGAACACGAAGTTCCAGGTTTGTTGACAAGGGCCCTCAGTGAGATAAGAATCAAGCTATGCAAAAGTCTCCATTCCTGCGTAGGGAAGTGCTGGCCGCCTTTCTGGCTGCGATCGTCGCTGTCGTCGTGTTGCCTGAGTTCACTGCCTCCGCGGCATCGACCATCTACTATTGTCCCGACAGAAAAGGAGATCAGCAGTATTCGGCGCAATCAGGGCCCGGCTGCATACCGCTCGTGGACAAGAAAGCAGAGCGCCCGGAAGGCATGCCCCAGCGACATTTTCAACTAGACAACCTTCAGCAGGACGTTTCAGTGTTTCTCACCCGCTATCAGAAATTTATCGACTGCTGCAAGACAGACTTGAACGAACTTCGAGAACTCGAGGAGATGGCCGACGAACTCGACCAGTTACTGGCCTCGGCCCAAGCCAACCTGTCGAACTATTCGCTCGCCTCGAGGGGGATCATGCTTCGAGAGCTTATTCCCAGAGTCGCCAGAGCCAGGAGTGATCTCAAAGTCCTGCATGCCCGTCTTGAAAAGATCAACGAGCTCTCCAGCCGGCGCGATCAGCTTGAATTCGAAGATGCAGGACGGGACGCTCAAACAATACGTGACTTGCAGGAGTCGATCGAGCGAGATATTCGCGCTCCGAAATTGCCAGGGAGCGCGAAAACGGGAACCGGCATCGGCGCGGCTCCCACTGCCGGGCCGGCAATTGGTCGCAGTCCCAAGACGGGAACGGAGATCGGACAAGAAGGGGTCACAGGTCACGACATCGGCGCGACGCCGAGAAACAGCCGGGACATCGGGGGCAGCGGACTCTCAGGATTCGAGATCGGGGCGACGGGCCGAGCAGGCCCTGCTATCGGAGAGTCGACACTCAACCAGGAAACCTCTTCCAGCGTGAGTTCAACGCTTCAGCGATCAACGGTCGGGTCCAGCATTTCCGATTCGAGCGTTGGCTCTAACATGAATCCCTCGACGGTCGGCTCGAGCTTGCAGGATACATCGGTGGGATCGTCGTTGGGCGGGTCGTCGGTCGGCTCGAGCTTGCCAAGCCGTTAACAGTCTTCCTTCCGAACGTAGTACCTTCCTCCCTTGGGATCAGCCCGCCACGTTGTGTGTGAGTGAGGGCATCGGCTCCCAGGTCTCTCCGCCATCGCGGCTCCGATAGAGGCCACTGCCGTTCGTGCCTGCGTAGAACACATCCGGATCCCTCGCACTCTGCGCAATCGACCGGATGTTGGTGCTGGCAAATCCTTTATTCAGCGTCCTCCAGCTCATCCCTCCGTCATCACTTCGGTGTACGCCGTCTCGCCCTGTGATATAGATGAGGCCTTTTCTGCTCCGGTCCAAAACCATGGCCATGATCATCTGATCGGAGAGCGATTCCCCGATCCTCACCCAGGAATTCCCCCCGTCTGTGGTTTTGAAGAGGCCCGCGAGGGTTGCCGCGTAGACGGTTTCAGGCTCGAACGGATCGACGTGGATGGACGTGACGTTCAAGGCGCGCGAGCTCTTGATCATTTCGGGCGGCACCAATCCGTTATTGACCTTTTCCCAATGCCCGCCTTCGTTGACCGTTTTGTAGACGCCTCCGCTGGTGCCTGCATAGAGAATGGCCGGCCGTGTCGGGTCCATGCCGAGGGTCACGACCATGAGCACCTCTTTCATCCCTTCCATCCTCTTGGTCCAACTTCCACCACCGCTCTTCGTCTCAAAAATCCCCATCGTCGTTGCCACGAATATATGATTGCTGTCGTACGGATCGAACACGAACTGATTGACGACCGAAGAAATGGTCGCATCGTCCAATCCGGTGCGCATGGAGGCCCACCGCTGTCCGCCGTCATAGCTCTTGTAGACCGCGTCGCCCTTCGTCCCCGCATACACGGTGGCCGGATACGAAGGATCGACCGCCATGGCAATCACACGGGAATGACTCATTCCCTTCGAGATGTTGGTCCATGTTCGCCCGCCATCCCGCGACTTATAGATGTAATCGTTGGTGGTCACGTATAAGATGTCCGGATTTTTGGGATGGAGTTGAATGACGACGATCGGCTCGCTGCGATCGCACCCGAGCAGACCAAGCTGGAGGACCAGCAATCCGACAACGGCCCATCGCGTCATCCACTCACGGCGTCGATGGATGCCGTCGCCATTCATCGATAATTGGTAAACTGCAAGTCGATACCGAAGTCCTTCCCTCGTAGAAAGGCGATCGCCGATTGCAGCTCGTCCTTGCTCTTGCCCAAGACCCGTACCTGCTCGCCCTGGATTTGGGTTTGTACCTTTAATTTTGAATCCTTGATCGACTTCGAAATCTCTTTCGCTTTCTCTGAGGCTAGACCGCTCTGAATCTTTGCCACCTGCCTCACGGTGCCGCTCAGTGCGGGTTCGATGGCCCCGTGGTCAAACGCTTTCAACGAAACGCCGCGCTTCACGCATTTCGCCTTGATGATCTCTTGCACTGCCTTCAACTTGTACTCGTCGTCCGACAGGACAACCAATTCCTTTTCTTTTTCTTTCAGGCTGATGTCAGTCTTTGTGTCCTTAAAATCAAACCGCTGCTTAATCTCCTTGGTTGCTTGATCAAGCGCGTTCTTCAATTCCTGCATATTCACTTCCGACACGATATCAAAGGAAAACTGGTCAGCCACGTCACACCTCCGCCCTGTTCAGCAGCAACCTGTGCCATGTGGCAGCCGGAAACCGTCGTCGTCCTGTGTGACCGTCGCGTGCAGATTTCCAGCCGAACAGCCTCCGGCCATGACGACAATCTCACTACTTGTAAACGGCCGTTTTTGGATGAGATATCCGTACCAGTGCCTCACACTGTCGCTCAACACCACCAATCCCAGAATCGCAACGATCGCCACCAACGCGGCATCGAGATACAGGGCAAGCGCTTGACCGTCGGTGAAGGTTCCGGCCATTGCTACGAACATTCGGAACATCTCATAGGAGCCGGTGAGCGTAATCAAACCGACAAAGAGCATGGGCAATGCGGTAATCCAGAGATACTGGGATTTTCGCATTTTGATCAGTACAGTCGTGCCGATACAGAGAGCGAGCGTCCCCAACAATTGGTTGGCGGCGCCGAACATCGGCCAGATTGTGGAAATGCTGCCGGTCGCAATCAGAGAAGCCCAGCCCCCGACGACGACGCCGCTGCTGATCAAAACTCCTGGCAGCCAATTCAATTGGCGGAACGATGGAGAAACGCGCCCTGCCATTTCCTGAATCAGATATCGCGCGACGCGGGTCCCTGTGTCGATGGTGGTCAAAATGAACAACGCCTCGAAGAGCAGCGCAAACTGGTACCAATATGCCATGAGCCCCGCCATTCCGGGCAACGCCGAGAAGATCGAGGCCATTCCTACCGCGAGGGAGACGGCACCGCCAGGCCGGCCGGCGACCTCGACCTCAACCAGACGTGAAAGTTCGGCGATTCGGAACGGCGGAAAACCCATTGCCGCGAGCGCATCGGATGACAATGTCGTATTGATGGAGAAATAGTCCCCTGGCAAGAGCACCGTGGCTGCCACCAATGCCATCACTCCCACGAAACTCTCGAGGAGCATGGCCGCATAGCCCACGAGCGCCTGTGATTCTTGCTCAATCATTTTCGGCGTCGTGCCGGAGGAGACTAGGGCATGGAAACCTGAGACGGCGCCACAGGCGATGGTAATAAAGAGAAATGGAAATACGGTGCCGGGAATGATCGGGCCTCCGCCGTCCGCAAACGTCGTCATGCGAGGCATTTGGATAGTCGGCGCCAGCGCGATGACGCCGAATCCCAGAAGGAACACGACGCCAAGCTTCATAAAGGTCGAAAGGTATCCGCGGGGCACCAAGAGCATCCAGCCGGGTAACACAGAGGCGAGAAAGCCGTAGCCGGCCAGCAGCCAGACCAATGTCGATCGCTCGTACTCGAACCAGGATGCATACGAAGACTGGGCCACGACACGGCCCAGCAGCACGGCGATGATCAACAATGCCACGCCAAGGAACGAGACCTCCGCGACGGCACCTGGACGGAACTTCTGCAGATAGAACCCCATGACGAAACCGATAGGGATCGTCATCGCGATGGTGAACGTCCCCCAGGCATTGTGATAGAGCGCGTTGACAACGGCAAACCCGAGTCCCGCCAGCGCCACGACGACAATAAAGAGGACAGCCAACGCTGTCGCCGTGCCTGTCACAACGCCCAACTCGTCGCGGGCGATTTCCGGAAGTGATCTCCCATTTCGTCGCATCGACGCCACGAGAATGACAAAATCCTGCACCGCTCCCGCCAGCACCGCGCCGATCACCAACCAGAGAAACCCGGGGAGAAATCCGAATTGCGCCGCCAGGACCGGTCCAAGTAAGGGGCCGGCTCCCGCGATAGCCGCAAAGTGGTGGCCGAAGAGGACGACGCTATTCGTGGGATGGAAATTCACGCCGTCGTTCAAACGCACCGCGGGAGTGATACGTTGATTATTGAGTTCGATGACCCTAGAAGCGATCCATCGACCGTAGAAGCGATAGGCCAGCACATACAGACATGCTGCAGCGACAACCAGCCACAGCGCATTCACCTGTTCATGAGGGGACACGAGACCGGCGACAATGGCAAGTGCGCCGGCACCCAGAAGAGCCACGAATCCCCAACACAGGAGCTTGAGCGCCGACATGGCGAGCCATCCTAGCACAAACAAAGCTCGGTCCGGAGCCTGCTGCTCGGTTCGTCCTCCTCCCCACGAGAGGTCTGGGCTGCCCCTATGTCCTGATCCGAGTCAGGAACGAGCAACAGATAATATTCCGCGGCGCCAAGTCGAGTGGGGTGAACCAGATGGGACACCTGAAGACATTCAACTATCCTTAGTTTAACTCCTGACGCATCCCTCTGACGGGGGGAGGAAATTTTCGGCAACATGCGGGAATTTTCCGTCCGTTTCGTTGCCAGAGGGGCCTACGATTTCGCTGGATACTTTTGCCAGAAAGCATATCGACAAGAAAGTGCATCGGATCAAGCACTTCGAGCGCCCCTTCTTTATAGGCATTTCTCTGGCCCTGGCATTGCAAACCATGAGGGCATGCTCACGCAGTTCAAAAGGAGATACAGCATGTCACCTTTGATGTTGATGCTAGTGCTCGCCCTGGTCCCTTTTCCAGTTCTCGCGATCGCGGTCCTT
>DASTFK010000113.1:0-2751 GCA_035719945.1 Nitrospira sp. | reverse complement strand
CACAAGTCAGTTGGGGCACGAGCCCGGGAATGGTGACAGGGGTGGACGGCAGGGTTCCGGATCCCAAGGTGATCGCCGACGAGAAAACGCGCCAGGCCACCGAACGCGCTCTCACCTATATGGGCCTCACCGCCAACACGCCCATCACAGACATCAATATCGACCGGGTGTTCATTGGGTCCTGCACGAACTCCCGGATGGAGGACTTGCGGCTCGCGGCCAGCCTGGCCAAAGGCAAGCGCATTGCGAAAACGGTGCGGGCCATGGTGGTCCCCGGTTCCGGGCTCATCAAACAGCAAGCGGAAGCCGAAGGACTCGATCGGATCTTTACCGAGGCGGGATTTGAATGGCGGGAGCCGGGCTGCAGTATGTGCCTTGCCATGAATGCCGACGTGCTCCAACCCGGGGAGCGCTGCGCGTCAACGAGTAATCGCAACTTCGAAGGTCGTCAGGGGGCCGGAGGCCGCACTCATCTGGTCTCTCCCGCGATGGCGGTCGCCGCGGCCGTCGAAGGCCATTTCGTCGACATCCGTCACTGGAGGTAACTGTTGCATGCAGCCGTTCACCCAACTCACCGGGCTCGTCGCGCCGCTGGACCGCGTCAACGTCGACACCGATCAAATCATTCCCAAGCAGTTTCTCAAGACCATTAAGCGGACCGGTCTCCGCGAGGGCTTGTTTTTTGACTGGAGGCGGCAAAAAGACAGTTCGCCCGATCCGTCGTTCTTTTTGAACCAACCCCGTTACCAGGGGGCGACGATTCTTCTCACGCGCGACAACTTCGGCTGCGGCTCCTCGCGCGAACATGCCCCGTGGGCCCTGCTCGATCAAGGGTTCCGTTGCGTGATCGCGGCCAGTTTCGCCGACATTTTTTACAACAACTGTTTTCAAAACGGTATTCTACCCGTGGTCCTGGAGCCCGAGCACGTTCAGACGATGATGCAGGACGTCATGTCCAGGCCGGGATACCAAGCGACCGTGGACCTCGCCGAGCAGACCGTCACGACGCCCGAGGGAACCGCCTATCGCTTCTCGCTCGATCCCTTCAGGAAAGACTGCCTCTATCGAGGACTGGATTCAATCGGCCTTAGCTTGGAACATGAGCCAGCGATCGCAGCCTATGAGGCCCGCCGCAAGGCCGAGGTGCCCTGGCTGTTCTCCGATCTTCGCCCCTAGGCCAAGGAGGTTGCATGAATTGGACATCGGTCCTTTTCCCGTTATGGCTCTTCAGCCCCCGAGTCTTGCTCGTGCTGTTCTTTCTGGCGGCAGGCGCGCTGATGGTCGCGTTCAACTACAGCTACTCGGACGGCAATCGCGCTGGGTATATTCAAAAGTTCTCAACGAAGGGATGGCTTTGCAAGACACATGAGGGCGAGCTTGCCATGACGACCGTCCCGGGGACGGCGCCGGTTCTTTGGGAATTTACGATCTGG
The DNA here is from genome assembly GCA_035719945.1 of Nitrospira sp. Taxonomy (GTDB): domain Bacteria; phylum Nitrospirota; class Nitrospiria; order Nitrospirales; family Nitrospiraceae; genus Nitrospira_C. Next base: position 1,318 of record DASTFK010000113.1, on the reverse strand, counting down.
GACGATGCAGTGGCTCAACAGCTCTCCCAGGTGATGGGGAAACGCGTCGTGCTCCACTACAAAGAGTTTCGTTACCTGCCGACCACCTGCTTCGGCGATACGCCGTACTTCGTCGATGGCGTCGAGCTCCAAGAGTAGCCGAACGCGGCGCAACTCCCAGCGAGAGCACATTCAACGTGCTCTCACAGCCACCGTTTATTCCTGAACAACACCAGCATCCCGACCCCCACCGCCGCCATCACGCCCAACACCAGCGGATAGCCCCATGGAGATCTCAGCTCGGGCATGTATTCGAAGTTCATGCCGTAAATGCTCGCGATGAAGCTGAGCGGCATGAAGATGGTGGTAATGACGGTCAACACCCGCATGATCGCGTTGAGGCGGTAGCTCACGCTCGATAGGTAGATGTCGAGACTCGCCGAGACCATTTCGCGGAGTATTTCGATGGTATCGACGATTTGCACCACATGATCGTAGACGTCACGGAAAAAGAGCCTGGTCGGGTGTTGAAGGAAGGGACAGTCCGAGCGTGACAGGTTGGTCATCACATCGCGAAGGGGCCAGACCGCCCGGCGAACAAAGAGCAGCTGGCGCTTGAGCGCATGAATCTCATTGAGCGTGTCTGGTTTGGGGTCGTCTACGACGGCCTGTTGCACAGCCTCGATCTGTTCACCACTGAGCTCCAAGACAGCAAAATATTGATCAACGATGGCGTCGACCAGCGCGTACAGCAAATAATCTGCGCCGGACTGGCGCAGACGGCCCTTTCCACCGCGGAGACGTTCGCGGACCGGCTGGAAGACATCCGTTCCATTTTCTTGAAACGAGATCACATAATTTTTGCCGAGGACAAAGCTCACCTGCTCGACCGCGATGTCTTTCCGGTCCGTCAACGACAGCATTTTCATGACGAGAAAAATGTATGCCTCATAATCGTCAAGCTTGGGGCGCTGATCCGTATTCGTCACATCTTCCAGCAACAGAGGATGCAGAGAGAATTGTTTGCCCAGCGTCTCGACCATTTCCACTTTGTGAACGCCGCCCACATTAATCCAGATCACCGATTCGTCCGCAGGCGGTGACAACTGGTCGACCTGCTCCACTTGCAGCTCTTCGCAGCTCCGGGTGCTGTAGCGGAAGACGGTGACGGTGACTTTTTCCGACTTCCGCTCCCCGATGTGAACCAGTGTGCCAGGAGGAAGGCCAGTTTTCTTAGAACGCTTTTGAACGAGTTTCATAGGAGACAATTGTGGTCTAACCGCTTGAGGCAGGCTTGTACGCAGGTTCCTTTAAGGGGTCAAGGGGAATCTGGAAGGAG
>DASTFK010000112.1:0-4132 GCA_035719945.1 Nitrospira sp. | reverse complement strand
CGGCCTCGGAGACGTCCGGTCAAGACCGCACCCGGTAGTGACCATCGGAAACTTCGACGGTCATCACCGCGGCCATCATTCCCTCTTGCAAACAGTGGTGGCACGGGCTCGCGAAGTCGGGGGCACGGCCATGGTGGTCACGTTCGATCCGCACCCTGTCAGGGTACTGGCGCCTCATGTGGAACTGAAGTTTCTCACGAACCCAGAGGAAAAGCTCGAACGCTTCATGGCTGCCGGTGTCGATGAAGTCGTGTTTCTCGAATTTACACCGGCATTGGCGGCCATGACGCCCGACGAGTTTGCGGACGTCGTCCTGCACCGTCGTTTGGGGGCGGCCGAGCTGTTTGTTGGAGAACATTTTGCGTTCGGAAAAGGACGCGTCGGACGGATCGCCGACCTGGAACGGCTCGGGACATCGTTGGGATTCGCGGTACATCCGGTCCGCCCTGTGGTGCTCAACGGTGGGGTGGTCAGTTCCACGAGAATCCGAACGTTGATTCAGGCGGGAACCATGGAAGAGGCGGCCGCCTTGCTGGGACGGGCGTACGGTCTGACGGGCACGGTGGTGTCTGGCATGCAGCAGGGACAAGCGCTCGGCTGGCCGACCGCCAATCTCCGCATTCCGCCTGAACGGGTGACTCCGCCGGATGGCGTCTATGCCGCACGGGCTTCGTATGACGGGAAGCAGTACGATGCGGTCGCATACATCGGCAGCCGGCCGACGTTCGGAGCCGGGGAGCGATTGATCGAGGTCAATCTGCTCGACCACCGGGATCACCTCTATGGCAAGTCGATCGCGGTTGAATTCATCGAGCGCCTCAGGGGCGACCACACGTTTCCATCGGCGCAGGAACTTGCCGCCCAGATCGCCCGCGACGTCGACCGCGCGAAAGCCAGCCTTCGCCGTCATGCGGAAGGGGTGCGTCATCCATGACGACGCATACCACGAGAAGGCGGCCCGCCTTGTTGGATCGGGTCGTCAAGACCATCCAGGAACGCCACTTGTTCGGTCCCGGTCAGCACTTGCTGCTTGCGGTTTCCGGCGGTCCAGATTCGATCGCGCTGTTGTCGCTTCTGGCGGCCCTGGCGCCGTTGTGGCAGCTCAAGCTGACCGTCGTCCATTTTAACTATGGACTCCGCGGCAGCGAGTCCGACGGTGATGAGGCGTTCGTCTCGTCGTTCTGCCAAGCCAGGAACATTCCGTTGGTCGTCAGACGGCCCGTCCTGTCGAAACAGCGTCGAGCCTCCTCGCTGCAGCAGCTTGCGCGCTGGGCGCGATATGAGGCCATGAAATCGCTGGCTCATGAGCTTCATGCGGATCGAATCGTCACCGGTCACACCGCCAATGATCAAGCCGAAACCATGCTGATGTGGATGCTCCGGGGAGCGGGGCTGACAGGACTGGCGGGCATGCCGTTCATCAGGGACAAGATGATCGCGCGCCCGCTGCTCAGGACGACGCGTGAAGAAATCCTGAGCTACCTTAAGCTGGAAGGCCTGTCATATCGGCAGGACAGCAGTAACCTCACCCGACTGTACCGGCGTAACCAGGTGCGACAGGACCTGTTGCCGGTGATGGAAGACATCACGCCAGGCATTGTGCGCTTGTTGGAGCGGCAGGCCGATGTCCTGCGGACCGATGATGCCTACCTCGAGCAGGTTGTGGATGAACTGTACCGATCGTTGATCACGGTGGACGCCAAGGGAGAACAGCGGTTCGAGCGCCAGGTCGTGGACGCTCTTCCCGATGCGCTCAAACGCCGTCTCGTCCGCCACCTTCTCAAAGGCACGGACCGTGATCAACGGGCTCCCAGCTTGCGCGTGGTCGAAAGCGTGCTGCGCTTCCTGTCGGGCAAATCGAAGGGTCGACGAGTGTCGCTGCGCGGGGCCGACATGGTCCGAGACCGGGAACGGGTGATCGTCGTCAGGCGAAAGGGACAAGACCAGGCGTCAGACCGCCGGTCGACCATCCCTGTTGCAGAGCCGGTGCCCGTGCTCGTCCCATCTACGGTGTATTGGCCTGGCACCGGGCAGGAAATTCATGTACAAGAGATGACGAGACAGGCGGCAGAGCCGTTGCTCAAGCATCGGACGCGCGAGTGCGCAGTGTTTGACATGGCTCGTCTGTCAGCGCCACTCGTGCTGAGGCCGTGGCAGGCCGGCGACCGCATTCATCCGCGGGGCATGCGCGGAAAGAGCAAGAAGCTGCAGGATTTTTTTACCGACGCGAAGTTGAGCCGGGAGGAACGGACGCGGATCCCGCTTCTTGCCTCGCCCGAAGGGATTCTGTGGGTGGTCGGACAACGGGAAGATGAACGGTTTGTGGCGCGCAAGAACACGTCCCGCTATCTCGTCGCCACGGTGCAATCACAGGGGGAAAGCGAAGGAGCCGAATAGGGATGGAGCGGATCTTCGGACGGCCGATCGTCACGCAGGAGGAAATGCGTGCACGCATCAAGGAACTTGGCAAACAAATTGCGAACGACTACACCGGCAAGGACCTCGTCCTCGTCGGGGTCTTGAAAGGGGCCTACGCATTTTATGCGGACTTGGCGCGGGCTATTCGAATTCCGATGCGGGTGGATTTTTTGATCGTCACGAGTTATGGCGCGCAATCCAAGACTTCGGGGAAGGTCAAAGTGATCACCGAGCTGACCGAGGATATCAAAGGAAAGGATGTCCTGGTGATCGAGGATATCGTCGACTCCGGGTTGACCGTTCAGTACTTGATCAAGACCCTCAGCAAGCAAAAGCCGAAATCCATCAAGGTCTGCACTCTACTGAGCAAGCCGGAGCGGCGAACGATCGACGTGACGCTCGACTACGTCGGCTTTAAGATTCCCAATCAATACGTGGTCGGATACGGGCTTGATTATCAACAGAAATACCGGAACCTTCCCTACCTGGCCGTCCTCGATGTGGAAGGCGAGCAGGAATAGACAGGACGAGGTTGTCAGTCCGAAGAGGCCTGTGGTAACATCACTCAAGCTCGCGGATTTCCTGGCGAGTTAAGGCGACCTGCCATAAGGAGTACTGGATGAATTCCCGGGCAAAAAATCTGCTCTTCTGGGTCGTTGTCGGCCTATTCATGATCTTGCTGTTCAACCTGTTCAGCGTGCCGACCCATGCGCCAGAGGAGGAAGTCATTTTCAGCGACTTCATGGCGAAACTCGACAAAGGGGACATTGAAAAAGTCATCATTAAGTCCAGTCACGTGAGTGCCGTCCTGAAGGACAAAACCCGCATCCGGACGTTTACCGCGGAATATCCCGATTTCGTGAAAGTCCTGCGTGAAAAGGGCGTGCAGATTGAAGCCAAGCCGCCCGACGAAAGCCCCTGGTACATTACTTTCCTCGTCACGTGGGGACCGTTCGTCCTTTTCTTGGGCCTGTGGTTCTTCTTGATGCGCCAGATGCAGATCGGCGGCAACAAGGCCTTGTCATTTGGCAAGAGCCGGGCGCGGATGCTGACCGAAGAGCGGAAAAAAGTGACCTTTTCCGACGTGGCCGGCATTGATGAAGCAAAGGAAGAGGTGCTCGAAATCATCGAATTTTTGAAGGACCCGCGCAAGTTCCAGAAGCTCGGCGGCCGCATTCCGAAAGGGGTGCTGATCGTGGGACCACCGGGGACGGGAAAAACCCTGTTGGCCAAAGCGATCGCCGGGGAGGCCGGCGTACCGTTCTTCAGCATCAGCGGATCGGATTTCGTCGAAATGTTCGTCGGCGTCGGGGCGTCCCGCGTGCGCGATCTTTTTGAGCAGGGGAAAAAGCATGCGCCCTGCATTATTTTCATCGACGAAATCGATGCGGTTGGACGTTTGCGCGGGGCTGGCTTAGGCGGCGGGCACGATGAGCGCGAACAGACGCTGAATCAGTTGCTCGTGGAAATGGATGGGTTCGATACGACGGAAGGTGTCATTCTGATCGCGGCGACTAACCGGCCGGACGTGCTCGATCCTGCGTTGCTGAGGCCAGGTCGCTTCGATCGCCAGGTTGTCGTCAATCGCCCGGATCTGCGCGGCCGGTCCGACATTCTCAAAGTGCACACCAAGAAGGTGCCCATTGCGACGAACGTCGAGTTGGAAAAGATCGCCCGCGGTACGCCAGGCGTCTCGGGCGCGGACCTGGAAAAT
>DASTFK010000111.1:0-2362 GCA_035719945.1 Nitrospira sp. | reverse complement strand
GATCGAGAGCAGGTCGTGCTGCGCAAGAATCTCGCGTGCTCCTACACCTAATCTCCGGACGGTCACCGTATCGTTAGGCCGCATCCGCTGCAGGTTTGGCAGCAATGCGCTTCGACGCCACCGGCATGGCTTTCTCGACGGCATCCGCGAGCATCTGCGCGGTCGCCGCCGACAAGGTCCAGCCCAGGTGACCATGGCCGGTGTTGTAGAACACGCCGGAACGACGGCCTGGACCGACCCGCGGCATCATGTTGGGCATCATCGGCCGTAGGCCGCACCAGGCGACGACCCGGTCCGTGGTCATCGCCGGGAATTGCTCGCGTGACCAGTCGATCAACGGCTTGATCCGGTCGTAGCGAATATCCAGGTTGAAGCCGCTGAACTCCGCCGTCCCGGCGACGCGGAAGCGATCATCGCCCAGGCGGCTGGTGACGATTTTCGTCGCATCGTCCAGGATGCTCACGGTCGGGGCGGCGGCTTGGGCTTCCGGCGTGTGGAGGTGGACCGTGATCGAGTAGCCCTTGACCGGGTAGATGTTGAGCCGGTCGCCGAGCATGGCCGCGAAGCGGCGGCTCGAGGTCCCTGCGCAAATCACGATTCCATCGACCTGGATTGGACGCCAGAGGTCCGTCGCGGCTTTGGTATCGTCGGGTGCCACGGGCAGCCAGCGCACCTCGAAGCCGCCGTCCTTGGGAACGATCTTCTCGACCTGGGCGTCGTAGACGAAACGCACGCCACGGCGGGCGCAGGCGTCCGCGAGGCCGCGCGTGAACTTGTGGATGTCGCCCGACGAGTCCGACGGCGTGAAGAAGCCGCCATAGTAGGACCCCTTCAGTGTGGGCTCGATTTGACGGATCTCCTCGGGCGTCACCGGCTGCCGCTCGAGCCCGCCTTCGATCAAAAGGGCGTTCGCCTTCGCCGCTTTGTCGAAGCTGGCCTTGTCCCGGTAGAAATGAAGGATTCCACAACGCTTCAGATCGAAGTCGATATTCTCGCGCTCGGCCATCGCGAACATATGGCGACGGGACTCCATCGCAAGACGTACAGTCTCGAGCGTATTCTTTCGGTGATTCCGAATATTACTGCAGAACTCCATCATCCACGAATATTTGTGCCAACCCGGCGTAGGATTCATGAGAAGAGGCGCATCACGCCTCATCATCCACTGAGCCCCTTGCCATACCGTCGACATCTTATTCCATACCTCGGCATTGCTTGCCGAGAGCTGCCCGCCGTTCGCGAACGAGGTCTCCATCGCCGCGTAACGATGCTGATCGAAGACCGTGACGTCGTAGCCGCGCTCGCAGAGCGCGTAAGCAGCGGTGACGCCGGTGATTCCTGCCCCGATGACGCCGATGCGGGTCATCACTTCACCCCCTTGAGGCTAGAGATACAAGCAACGGGCGCTGAACCCGCAAAAAGCACTCCATCGATCATACTACCGGAGAGGCCCTGCGCCATCGGGGGCAGGCAGCATCACTTCGGTGCCCTCCTTCGCGCATGACCCTGCCGCCGCCCATTCGATGTCTGCTGATGCGGCGGTGACGCGGACGGCCTTCCTCGCAGGCATGTATCACCTGGCCGCGGGATCGAGCGCCACGCCGTCGATTTCGATCAGGTAGCCGTGGTGCAGCTCCGGAACCGGCACCACCGAGCGAGATGGTCGGTGATCCCCGAATGCTTCGGTGAATGCCTGGTTGAACAGAGGCCAGTTCTCGGCGCCGACAACATATGCCGTTACCTTCAAGACATCCTGCTTTTCTGCACCGGCGGCGTCGAGTATAGCTAGAAAATTCTTCAGGACCAGCTTGGCCTGCGCGTTGAATGAAGCGGACTGGTTATCCGGAACGCCGCTTTTGGGAATCGGCAGTTGTCCCGAAATGTGTATCAAGCCTCCGCCGCGCACCGCCTGGCTGTAGTGGCCCAGCGGTTTCGGTGCCTCCTCGGTGAGGACCGTAACGACCTTACCCATCATGCTCTCCTCGGATTCCACTTGCCGCAGGCCTGGCGTCGCGCCAGGGGGAGGGCCCTTCTCCGCACAGCGAAAAAGCGGCTAAAGATTCATCCCACGCGCCGTCACCGGCCAGAGTGCTTCGACACGTCCGTTCCTTGACGCAAACGTACCAGTCATAAATGTTCACGGTTGGATCGCAGTGCCCTGCAACCAGCTTCAGCTTCTCGTTGAGCTTCAGCACGTTGCCCGGATCATCAATCACGCCGTGCTCGTCGGAACACTTGATGTACTTGATATCGTCGCGGCCGAAGATCGTCGGCATACCGCTGTCGACGCTCTGCGCCTTCAGTCCCGCATCGCAGATCGCCTTGTCGGCCTTGGCCTTGCTCATCACCGTCGTGTAGATGA
>DASTFK010000110.1:0-2096 GCA_035719945.1 Nitrospira sp. | reverse complement strand
GCCGCGCATTCCAAAAGGCGTTCGAGCGCGTTCTGCGCAAGTGCGGCATCCATGACGGACGCGGTCCGGTCATTTACCGGCGGCAGATGAGCAACTGCCAGCGGACCGTGGAAACCGTGCTGCCCAACGCCCGCGACCGGCGGGTCCCCGCACTGCGCACGTTCCTTGGACAAGCTCCGCTCTTCTACCGAAGCGAGTTGTCGGAACGAAGACCGAGGCCGCTGCCAGTCCCGATCGTGCATCTCTACCTCGATGTCAGCGGCTCGATGGCCGCCTGCCTGCCCTATCTCTCGGCCGCCTGCCGCGAGCCCTTCCGGCGCGGAGAGTTGAAAATCTTTGCCTTCTCAACCGTCGTATCGGAACTGAAGGGTCACGATTTCAGCAAGGCGCCGATGCGGAATACTTGGGGAACCGACATCAACACCGTGCTCGAGCACGCGACTTCCATTCCTGCGAAGCGCCGGCCCAAGGTCATCCTGATCGCCACCGACGGATACGTTGGGCAGGGTCGCAGCGAGCTGATCGCCAGGCTCGGTCGCACGCGGGCGGTGGCTGCCCTGACTCATCCCGGCCACGCCAGGGACCTGCAACCATGGGTCCGCGAAATCATCCAGCTTCCCAAGCCATGAATCAGCACGCTGAATATGTTTCCCCGGGACACCCAGATCGCCTTGCCGATGCGATTGCGGAATCGATCGTGACCGCCGCTGTTCGGCAGAAGCCTGACGCATTGGTCGGTGTTGAGGTAGCCGTGCACACTGATTGCGTTTTCGTCGACGGCAGGATTGCCGCTGGACCGGAGCCCGTCGACGTCGAGAAGATCGTCCGCAATGTTTACCGTGCTGCCGGCTACGGTGGCTCATGGAATCCCCACCCAGGGAAAATCCGTGTGACGACCGACCTCTGTCAGGAGACGTTGCCGGCCGAAGAGTCGGACGTCCGGTCCTTCTCCGATGACCAGAACGTCGTCATCGGCTACGCGTGCGGCGACGAGCGGACCAACTACCTTCCGGCCGCACACTGGATCTCCGGTGAACTCGGGCGTCGCCTCTTCGCGCGACTGCGGAGCGACGCGGATCTCTCCGCGACCTTCGGGCCGGATTTCAAGATTCTCTCCTCTTTGAGCGGAGCTCCGGGCGCGACTCGGGTCGAATGGGACCGCCTGATCCTGAGCGTTCAGCACATCCCGAAACTGCCTTACGAGCGGCAGCACCGGATGTTGCTTCCGGTCCTCAAGCACATTCTGAGGGAGTTGGAGAATCGAGGACTGCAAGGAGCGGCTTCGACCTTCGCCGTGGACAGGTTGGTTCTCAATGGGGCAGGGGAATTTGCGATCGGCGGCCCGTTTGGGGATAACGGGCTTTCGGGAAAGAAGCTGGTTATCGATCACTACGGTCCGGGCGTGCCGATCGGCGGCGGGGCGCTCTGTGGAAAGGATCCGCACAAGGTGGACAAGTGCGGGGCACTGCGAGCCCGCCAACTGGCCAAGAAACTTGTTCGCGGAGGAGTCGATGATGCTCGCGTAGTCCTGGCCTGGGTGCCGGGGAGTGATGCGCCGTTTCTCGTCGAGGCGTCAACAAGCCAGGGAAATGTGAATTTGCAGGTGCCAAGGGACGAACTGCCGCCGGGGGAATGGTTCACCATTAAGTCGATCGTCCGGGACCTCGAATTGCAGCAACGCGACTGGGCGGCGGACATGCTGGCGGGCTATTTCTGTCAAGCCTCTGCTCCCTGGGAGCGATGAGGACTGCTGCAATCATAACCTGTAGTCGTCTTTACTTCGCCCGGATCTGGTGACAGCCACAGCTAGCTAAGTTGGACCATATTGTTTAGAACAAACGTTAACGCCGTTCGGTCTAAATTTGATTCAGACTTAGAGCCACTGCGCAATCACGACCTGTGGGGCAGAATTGTGCCGCCGCAGGGTGTCTGGACGCCAGGGCTGCGAGGAGAAGGGCGTGGTTGCGGCAGGTGCGTAAATATCAGCTGGGGAGAGCAAAAAGTATTTCGCCAAAAGACCTTTAGCTCGAAAGGAAACTCGTCCCTGGATTGGCGAGAACAAGCTAAGGCTGCTCAGTTTATCGGGCAACTGTCCA
>DASTFK010000109.1:0-4888 GCA_035719945.1 Nitrospira sp. | reverse complement strand
GATCGGCATTGTGCCCTCGACAGAATGGAAGCAGAAGGTGAAGCACGAACCGTGGTTGCCTGGTGAAACGATTTCCGCAGCGATCGGCCAGGGGTACGTCACGGTCACGCCTCTGCAGATGGCCAGCCTGATCGGTACGGTGGCCAATGACGGGGTGACGTATCGGCCGCGCTTGGTGCAGGGGATCATGGATCGGACGACGGGACAACTCCAGCAGTTGCCGGCGGTGGCCAAAGCCAAATTGAACGTGAAGCCGGACACGCTGAAGTTGATTCGAGAAGCGTTGGCTGCCGTGGTGACGGAAGGCACCGGCGGAAGAGCCAAGTCCTCTCTCGTGACGATCGGAGGAAAGACGGGTACGGCGCAGACCGCCGCACTCCGAACGGGGCCAGAAAAGGACATTCCCAAGAAATTCAGAGACCATGCGTGGTTTGTGGCCTTTGCACCTGTCGAGAACCCCAAGATTGCGGTTGCCGTCCTGGCCGAACATATGGGCCATGGCGGCTCCGCGGCCGCGCCCCTTGCCAAAGAGCTTATCGAGACTTATATCAAAGTGACGGCCGCCAAACCCTTGACTTCCTCAGGTCCTCCGACGCCAGCACAAGTGGCCAAGGCAGGGGCGCCATGATCGACCGGATGATGGACCGCCGGGGGCTCGACAATTTCGACCTGCGGTTTCTCGGCCTCATCTTTGCCATCCTATCGATCGGTGTGCTCTCGATTTACAGCGTCACCCATGATCAGGGCGGACCGGGGCTGCCTTTTTTTGCGAAGCAGATGTTGTGGATTCTGCTCGGAGCGGTGGCCTTCCTCATCATGCTGGTCTGGGACTATCACCGTATCGCACGATTAGCGTATCCTGCCTATGCCATAATCTTGATCCTCTTGGCGGTCGTCCTCTTTGAGGGAAAGACGAGCCGTGGAGCGCAGCGTTGGATTCCCATTGGCCCCTTTGCGTTCCAGCCGTCGGAGTTTGCCAAGCTGGTCTTGATCCTCGTGATGGCTCATTATTACTCCAAGGCGCCCCGGGTCGGCTGGCTGCAGCGCGTGGTGATTCCCGGCGCCTTGATGCTGCCTGGGTTGTTGTTGATTCTTAAACAGCCGGATCTCGGCAGCGGTTTGAGCTTCATGGCCGTGTATGCCGCGATGCTGCTGATGGTGGGCATGCGTTCGCAGGCATTGGGCGTGATCTTGCTGTTTTCCCTGATGCTTTTTCCCTTCGCGTGGGAGGTCATGTGGGGTTCGTTGCATGACTACCAGCGTCAGCGCATCATGGCCTTCGTCGACCCGAACTATGACCCGGGCGGAAAGGGCTATCACGCGTTGCAGTCCCGGATCGCCATCGGCGCCGGAGAATTGACAGGGAAAGGGCTGTACGGCGGCACACAGAGCCAATTGAAGTTTCTCCCGGAAGGGCATACCGATTTCGTGTTTTCGGTGTTTGCGGAAGAATGGGGATTTCTCGGGGTGCTTGGCTTGCTCCTCTTGTTCGTCGCGCTGATCTGGTTGTCTCTGGAAATTGCGACGCGCGCGAAGGACGAGTTGGGCGCCCTGTTGGCCGTCGGCGTCATCGCGATGCTGTGTTTTTGCGTCGTCGTGAACATCGGCATGACCGCCGGCATGTTCCCGATCGTCGGCATCCCGCTGCCTCTGATGAGTTACGGCGGCAGTGCGACCATCATGACGATGGCCTCCCTTGGACTGTTGCTGAACGTGAAACGGCGGCGATTGAGTTTGTTTTATTGAACGAGCGGCGGCCCATTGAGGTGCCGTCCTAAATTGATTGTGCGGATCGTCGGATCGACGAGGACTTGAGTGACATCGGAACCTGGGATCGCCCGCGTTCCACCCTCACGTCGGTTCGAACGGTTTCGCTGAACGGAAGGAGTTAGTATGGGTGTGGAAATTGCGATAACCGTCGCACGGGAAGAAACTCGTGTTGCGGTGTTGGATAACGGCGTGGTCACGGATCTTTTCGGCGACCGCGCCAAGCACAAAGATTTTGTCGGCAACATTTATAAGGGCAAGGTGGCCAAGGTGTTGCCCGGCATGCAGGCGGCCTTTGTGGACATCGGCCTGGAAAAAGCGGCCTTCATGCATGTCTCGGACTTGTCCCTGGATGCGGAACCCAATGATACGTTGTTGGATTCTGATGACGACGATAAGGATGCGGACGAAATGCGTCCCAAACGGGAAAGCAGCAAACCCATCGAACAATTGCTCACCGAAGGGCAGGAATTGATGGTGCAGATCTCGAAGGGGCCGATCGGAACGAAAGGCCCTCGAGTCACGACGTACGTGTCCTTGCCAGGACGGTATTTGGTCTTCATGCCGAACGTGGAGCACATCGGCGTCTCGCGCCGCATTGCTCGTGACGAAGAGCGGGCTCGGCTCAAGGACATCATGAAGCGGGTTCGCCATCCCGGCTGCGGGTACATCGTGCGGACGGTCAGCGAAGGGGTCAAGGAGGACGAGTTGCGGTCCGATGTCGATTTCCTCCATGTCCTCTGGCAAGACATCAAGACCAAGCGCGATCAGCAGCCGGCGCCCGCCTTGTTGCATACCGATCTGAGTCTCAGCTTCCGAGTCGTCCGCGATCTCTTCGGAAAGAAGGTGGAGCGGCTGTGGATCGATTCCCGGCAGGAATACGATGCGGTGCGCGACTTCGTTCAGCGCTTCTCGCCGGAGCAGACCTCACGGATTCACTTTTACGACAAGGATGAAGGCCTGTTTGATTACCTCGGCGTGGAACAGGAAATGGCGCGGGCATTGAGCCGCAAAGTCTGGCTTAAGTCTGGCGGCTATCTGGTGATCGATCATACGGAAGCGATGACCGTGATCGATGTCAACACGGGTCGCTTCGTGGGAAAACGGGATCAGGAGGAAACGATTCTGCGCAACAATCTGGAAGCGGCCAAGGAAGTGGCCTACCAGGTGAAACTGCGCGGCATCGGAGGCATCATTATCGTCGACTTCATCGATATGGAACGGGAGAAAAACCGGGACAAGGTCTATCATGCTCTGACGGATGCTATGGCGTCCGACAAGGCTCGGACCAGGATCTCCCGCATCTCAGACCTGGGATTGATTGAAATTTCCCGCGAGCGCGTGCGCGAGGATCTGTTGCGCTCGCTGTCCGAACCCTGCCGGTATTGCGAAGGCCGAGGGTATACCAAGTCGCCGACGACGGTGGCGTATGAGATCTTCCGCGAGATCAGAAAAATTGGAAGAGCAAACGAACAGCAGCGGATCGTCGTGGGCGCCCATCCTTCCGTCGCTGGACTGCTTCAAGATGAGGAACGGCAGGGCGTTGAAGCCCTCGAGCGCGAATGCGCCGCCAAACTCCTTGTCATGCCGGATGAACAATTGCACCTGGAACAATACGATCTCGTCGTGATGTAGCAGGGCGCCGTTCCGGCAGAACCATGAAGCGGTGCAATCCTCCGTCCATTTGTCCTTTTGAGGGATCATGAATCGTGTGAGCGAGCGCTCCTCTTCGTCCGCGTCACTCGAAGCCTGGATGAAGCTTCGGGCCATTGAGGGCGTGGGCGATCACATCGTGCTGGCGCTCGTGCGAGAATGGCAGAACCCCGATGCGGTGCTTCGCGCATCGACCGGTGATCTGATTGAGCGGGGCTGCAGCACCAAACTTGCCGAGGCTATCGTCCGCGGGCCGGATCGCGACGCCTGCCGGCGCATTGCGCGCGAACTCCATGATATCGAGCGGACACGCATCGAGGTGCGGAGCATGTTGGATGCGAATTATCCTCCGCGGCTTCTGATGATTCCCGATCCGCCTCCGCTCCTGTATGTTGCGGGGTCATTGCATGCGTCGGACGAGCTGGCCATTGCGGTAGTCGGGGCAAGACGCGGAACAGCGGCCGGGCGTCTGGTGACAGAACGGTTGGCCAGCGGCTTGGCGGGCTCAGGGTTCACGATCGTCAGCGGGTTGGCACGAGGCGTCGATGCAGCCGCGCACCGAGGCGCGCTTGCGGCCGGCGGTCGAACCGTCGCCGTGCTGGGCTGCGGCCTTGGACGAACGTATCCGCCAGAACATCAGCAGCTTCGTGACGAGATCGAGGAGCATGGAGCCGTCGTCTCGGAATTATCCTTGGACGCCCCTCCACACAGCGGACATTTTCCGCGCAGAAACCGAATCATCAGCGGTCTGTCGTTCGGCGTGATCGTGACCGAAGCTGCGATCGACAGCGGCTCATTGATTACGGCGCGGTTGGCTGCCGACCAGGGGAGAGAGGTCTTTGCGGTTCCCGGATTCGTGAACGAAGAAACGAGCCGCGGCACGCACGCCTTGATCAAAGAGGGGGCCACGTTGGTGGAGCAGGCGCAAGATGTGATAGACGTCATTGCACCACAGCTCGAACCGGCGATGCGGTCACGCGTGTCTGCCGCACGCTCGCCGCACGTTCCCGTCGAGAATTTTGGAAATCATGAACGGCTGGTGTATGATGCGCTCTCGTACGAACCGCTCACGGTGGACCATCCTCTCGAGCGGACCCGGTTGCCTGTGCCCTCGGTGATGGCGTCGTTGCTGTCGCTTGAGCTTCGGCGACGCGTGCGACAACTGCCCGGGCAACGGTATCTGAGAATGTAAACCTTCCATTTTCAGGCCGCCGGTTGCACTCATCTGCTATATTTGGTACGGATGTTAGAGTAAGCTGTCTGCGAACATTGGAGTCGACATGGCGAAATCGCTGATCATCGTTGAGTCTCCGACGAAAGCCAAAACGATCACCAAATACCTTGGACGAGGGTATACCGTGATGGCTTCGGTCGGACACATCAAGGATCTACCGACCAGCAAACTGGGTGTAGATCTCGACCACAATTTCAAGCCGCAGTACGTGACGATCAAAGGCAAGTCCAAGGT
>DASTFK010000108.1:0-2409 GCA_035719945.1 Nitrospira sp. | reverse complement strand
CGTCCGACAGATTCGGGCCACCGATTCAACGGTCAAGCTTGCGTTTGGCGGGGTCTTCGCTACCTTGAACGCCGGACTGGTCAAGCTCCAATGTCCTGAAGTCGATTTCGTATGCCGCGGTGACGGAGAACAATTGTTGCTCGATTTACTCGCGCACATCGGGGCGCCCGAGAGCGTGGGTGGCCTGACGTGGATGAAGGACGGGAAGGTCATCAGCAATCCCGGCCGTCCCATAGAGCGGCACCTCGACCAATGGCCGTTCCCGGACCGAGAAAGCCTCCGGCTCGATTTCGTCGAATCGATGCCACTCGACGTCCCGGCTGTGCTCTCGATGGAGCGGTTCACCACGATGCAGACGTCGCGCGGCTGCCCTTGGCCGTGCGTTTTTTGCGACATTCCGATCTTCAATGAAGGCAAATGGCGGGCGCGCAGTGCCGAGCATGTTGTCACCGAATTGAAGCATCTCGAAGCGCACGGATATGGATCCGTCTATTTTGTCGACGACCACTTTCTCCTCCAGCCGAAACGCATTGAATCAATTTGTAACGGTGTGCGGCAGAACAACCTGACCATTCAATGGGGCATCGAAGGACGGGTGGACTCCGTCGCGCAGCATCTCTTCCCTGCCATGGCTAAGGCCCACTGTCGGACCGTCATGTTCGGGATAGAGAGCGGCAGCCAGAAAATTCTGGATCGGCTCAAGAAGGAGCAAACCCTGGAAGAAGTGACCCAAGCGGTGACCAATGCCAAGAAGGCGGGCATCGAAATCGTCCACGGGTTTTTTACAGTCGGCAACCCGGATGAAACCGTCCAGGATATGAAGGCGACGTTCGATTTCGCGGCGAAATTGCCGCTCGATACGTTCGGCTTCAACCGTTTGTGTGTGTATCGAGGTACGCCGCTCTGGCAAGAATATGTGAAACGAGGGCTCGTCAACGACGCGACTGACTGGTACAAATACTTCAAGTGCTCCGAAATCGACCCCACCTGCCTGCCTGGGCAAGCGATCAATAGCCTCCGTCAGCAAGGGTTAAGAAAACTGTTTCTCTACAAAATATTCCACCATCCCCTCCAGACCTACCATCTCTTACGCAGGTTTCTGCGTTTCATGCCGGTGAAGGACGTCCTATACCTCATCATCAAGCCGTTCCTCGGTCAAAAGAGAGGCGCCACAAAGGCTGAAATGCTGTCGCGTGCCGTGGAACACGCGGAAATGAAAGACGCCGCGGCACAACTCACGCAACTGAGCGACGAACGGCTGCTTGATGTGCTTGAAACGGCTCGACAAGAACGATTAGGCCTTCAACGGGATGCGGAGCAGCGCAGAGAGCTTCCTATGGTTCCAGCCGGTTGATCCAAAGGCTCGTCCCTATCTATCCAGAATCTACCCTCGGAAGTTCTTGGCGGGCAGCACCGCCTGTGACATTTGCCAGAGCTAGGCAACGCGCTGATCGACCCGTTCATTCCTTGCCAATTCACGCAGTCGGTCTGCCCAGACCCAGGGTGAGCCCTCGTCCTCATGTTTGCAGTAGACGTAGCAGTTCTTTCCCTCGTCGACCATCTTTCGGATCTTGCCGGCCCACTTCGCGAGATCCCCTTCATCGTAGGCGCTTCGGCGCAGCCGCACATACCAAAAATTAGCCGTGTCCCTGCATTCGGCTGGGCGCTCGTCCGTATCCGCCGCGACCCAGGAAACATTGAACCGCCGGAGCAGCGTTTCGACAGCCGTGTCATGCCAGGAATCATGACGAAACTCGATCGCCCACTGCACGCTCGCCGGAAGCTGTTCCAGAAACGCTGAAAGCCGGTCGTCGTCACGCACCAAGTTCGGCGGCAATTGGATGAGGAGCGGGCCGAGCCGTTTCGCCGATACCAGCGCGCTCAGCCTGCCCAACATGACGCGAATGAAGTCGTAGCCCTCAGGCTTGAGCCGGGAGCGATGGCTGATCTGTCGGTGCACTTTCGGGGCAAAGATAAAGTGGGGCGGGGTCGCGGCCAGCCAGCCGACCACCGCTTTCTCTGAAGGGAGGCGATACCAGACGCCGTCCAATTCCACCGTATCGTAGCGCGTCGCGTAATACCCGAGAAAGCCGGCCTGCTTCAGCGTCGGTGGATAAAACCTGCCCGGTCCTTGCCACGGCTTGTACGAATAGCCGGAAAGCCCGATATACGCCTGCGCCATTGATCATCCCTCCGCGCAGGCTATTGTATCGAGGTGTTGGCAGAGCCGCTTACAGGGCAATACCCCAGAGGTGCTTGGCGAAGACCCCAATGCCGTAGCTGACGCTAACGGCGACGGTGATGATGGCGAGATTCAGGAGAATGCGTCGGGTGACGTCCATCCCAGACAAGAACGAAAGAATCGTCGATACGACAATCACCATCAGACCCGCCGTGAGCACGGAAAAG
>DASTFK010000107.1:0-4313 GCA_035719945.1 Nitrospira sp. | reverse complement strand
CAGAACTGTATCGAGATACCCCATCAAACCCCCGCAACAACGATATCTGTCTGAGCGCGTTCTTCGCGCGACTCAGCGCGACGTCGAGAAGCCATGAATTCGCGGTAGTTGTCGAATTCGATGGTCGCCATACAAGATGTTGATGCCGCGAAACCGTTCGATGGCAAGCAAGCCAGCCACTAACCACAGAAAGGCAGATGATCATGTCTGAGGCATCGACGCAGGACTGGACGACACCCATCGCGATAGCGATCCCAAAGGGAGGTTACCTCGGCCAGCCCGAACAGGGACGCTACGGCCCGATCTTCCCCAAGACTCCCGCGTGTTACGGCTTCTCCATCATCGCAAAGCTGATCCCCGGCGGTGAGGAAGCCTGTTACAGACATCCAAGAAGATTGAGGAAGCGGTTGCCAAGGATCCACACTGCCTCGCGGCGCTCAAGCTGCACTATCTGCGCTGGCAGGTCTTCCAGATTAATGGGGAGTCCTACTTCCAGTATCAGGGCATCTTCGACACAGACTTCGACAAATACACTGAGGATGCAGTAGCTCTCTTCTCGGCCACTGGCATTGATACCGTCTTCGAAAACCTCGAGGGCTTTCCCAAGGATTGGAAGACCAAGCCGGAGGCATTCGTGAAGTTTGTCCGTGACCACCACCGGCCAAGCTTCCTCGAATACGGGGAGTATCCCTATGTGAGTGCCGACGAGATCAAGAAGGCACTCGCCCTCAAAAATGCCTTTGCGTCCATGCTCGACCGGATGCAGTGATCGGGGCGCCTTACGAGGCCGCGCAGGGCCTCGGTGTCACCGCTTGCCGTCGCGCCTGTGTGAGCTCGATAGCCTTTGGTGACTTGTGAGACCGTCACCTATCCGCCGCGTGGGCCGAATGCGCCGGGTGGAGTCGAGCGTGCGATGGCTCCCTCTCGTCGGACTTATGGCTCCCGCCGGAGGCTGCGCTCACAACATTTGGTGAGCCATTCCCTGCCTCCGTGACGTCTCCGGTCCACCCGGGCCGATTCCCGCGATTTTCTGCGATTGTCGCGTCCGCGTCTTCCGGCCCACCCCTTGCTGCCTTCGCAGCAAGTCCTCCGGAGAGCGGTTTTCCACGATATCCAGGACCAGACCCCGGGGAATGGCCACGGAACCGGCGAGATTCAGCGCGAGCCGCATCGTTATTTAAGTACTCTGGGCGAATTGCTGCTTGTAGATAATGAGAGACTGAACCAACTTGGTCAGGGAACCGCACGCTCGATCGCGGTAAGCACAACGCGCGAGCGGTCATTTCCTCGCCGGAAAAGGAACTGGGGAAGCACCATGTCGAAGAGAGAAGACGAAAGAGACGATACCCGTGATCCGTTTGATCCCTCGGCGCAGGTGCCGTCGGTTCCGACCGGCCTGGACCGCCGAAAGTTCATCATGCGCAGCGCCGTGATCTCGGCAGCGGCAGCGATGAACGGCTGCGCGCGATCGGAGACTGAAAAAACCGCACCTCCGCCAGCAGCCGAATCTGCACCGGCGGCCGATGCGCCCCAGGTCCCGTTGGCTGCCGACCTGTACGTCGTCATGAAGCAAAAGGGGCCGGTGATGACGACCGTGGAGGAGTTCTACAAGGTGGGCCCCGGCCCTTCCAGCTCGCACACGATTGGTCCGATGCGCATTACCTACGATTTCTACCAGCGAGCTACCAAACTGCCGGCCGACCAACTCGACAAGGCGACGAAGCTTCAGGTGAACCTATTCGGAAGCCTCAGCGCGACGGGCAAGGGGCACGGCACGGAACGAGCCGCCCTCGCAGGCCTGATCGGAAACGAACCGGCAACGGTCGATCCTCTCTTTCTGGACGGCTTGAAAGACAAGCCTGACCAGGTGTTCCCGGTGAAGCTCGGCAACAAGTCGATCGACGTGAGCCTCAAGGACGTCATCTACGATGCCACCAAGGGCGACTTCAAGCATCAGAACACGATGACGGTCAAGCTCCTGGCCGGCAGCGACGTGTTGCTCGAGCAGGAGTACTACTCGGTTGGCGGCGGATTCATCGAGTGGAAAGGGTACACGCCTCCCAAGAAGAACGAGCCGAAGTACCCGTTCGCGACGATGAAAGAGCTGCGGGCCCACGCCGACAACAACAAGACCACGATCGCCAAGATCATGCTCGCGAACGAGATGTCGATCACGGGCAAGTCGGAAGCGGAGGTGTATGCCTGGGTCGACAAGGTCATCAACGCGATGGTCGCGACGGTGAAGTCGGGGCTGGCGATGCCGGAGGACGACGTGCTGCCCGGCCCGATCAAGCTGCACAGCAAGGCAGCCTCCGTGCTCAAGCGCGCCAGGGACGACAAGTTTGAATCCGACCGCGGCATTGCCGGTCTGTCGGCATTCGCGTTGGCGGCATCCGAAGAGAACGGGCGCGGACACCTGGTCATCACCGCTCCGACCGGCGGTTCAGCCGGCGTGATGCCGGCACTGGTCTATGGGCTGCTGGAGGTCCGAAAAGTCGATCGGCAGAAGGTCCGTGAAGGCATGCTCGCCGGTGCGGCGATCGGCTACCTCTGCAAGCACCATGCGACGCTGTCTGCGGCCGAGGGCGGCTGCCAGGCAGAGATCGGCGTGGCGTCGGCGATGGCTGCAGCATTGACTGCTACCGTGTACGACGCACCATCGCTGGTGGTCGAGAACGCCGCCGAATCGGCGCTGGAGCATCACCCGGGCATGACCTGCGACCCGGTCGCCGGTTACGTGCAGGTGCCGTGCATCGAGCGGTGCGCATTCGGCGCGGTCAAGGCCTGGACCGCCTTCGCGATCGCCAGCAACGAGATCGCGTCCAGGCACCGTATCAGTTTCGACGAGACCGTGATAGCGCTGGCCCAAACCGCGAAAGACATGAACAGCAAGTACAAGGAAACAAGCGAGGCTGGCCTCGCCCAATCCGTAGTGCTCTGCTGATCGATTGGGGCTCCTCGCTCGAACTCGGCTTGGGGAGAGTTCTGCGAGGAGCCTCCATTGCTTCCCGGCGACGGCTCGCCAGGCCATGGGCCACTGCGTGTCTTGGTGCGTGTCGCAATCCCAGTACTTCAATCAATTCGGGCTGGCTCCGAGAGGAAGCTTTTAACGTGTCGATCCTCCGCACACTCATCAAGGCTTCGCTCGCATTGGCGTTGACGTCAGGTCCGTTCCTCACGACTTCTGCCTTCGGACAGTCTTCTGCAGCTGAGGACCCCAACCCAACGAGCCACAGCGAAACAGAGGCCGTGAGGACGGAAAGCACTTCCCAACAGCCGGCATCCGCTCCCGCAACACCGCCAATGGGCGGTCGTTTCGACGATGGAATCATCATCGTGCAGAGTGCCGACGGCGCTCGCGTGCCTTTTCTGCTGAAGTTCAATGACGATACCCAGCTCCGATATCTCAATACGGTTTCATCCGACGAAACTTTCACCGACCACCTTGGCAATGTCCGCGACGTTCATCGACGCAACGACATCACGGTGAATCGCCAGATGTTCAATTTCTCCGGCTACATCTTCGACCCAAAGCTGATATACAGCCTCAAGATCTGGACGTCGGCTGGCGCCGCCTCGATCGTGATAGCCGGAAACCTTGGCTGGGTATTCAACAAGGGCCTGACGCTCCTTGCAGGTTACACGGGGGTCCCAGGCAGTCGATCGCTGGTTGCCACCTTCCCATACTTTCAGGCGATCGATCGGACCATGGCGGACAACTTCTTCCGTCCCGGCTTCACCCAGGGCGCATGGTTGGTCGGCGAACCCGTCGACGGGCTGAACTATCAGGCGTTCGTCGGTAACGGTCTCAATACCTTGAACATCTCCGCAACCAAGATCGATACGAATCTGGTGCTTTCCGGCACTGTCTGGTGGGAACCGCTGGGAGCCTACGGCGGGCCACCAGGCAAATCACGCAACATGTACGATGATTACTTCTCCTCCGACAAAGCGCGCATTCGAATTGGCACCTCGTTTACGAGATCCCGGGAGGACCGTTTTTCAAATCTCGATCAATCAAATCCAGAGAACACGTCACTGCACAATTCCGACGGCGTGCTGACCTTCTCCACCGGAGCGTTTGCGCCGGATGTAACCGTCGACAAGGCCACGTATAAGATGTGGGCGATCGACGGCGGCGTGAAATGGAAGGGGCTCTCGGTCAACGGGCAATACTACATGCGTTGGCTTGGTGATTTCGTAGCCAATGGACCCCTTCCGCTTGCATCCACGTATGACCACGGCTATGACTTGACGTCGGGGTTTTTCGTCATTCCCAAGAAGCTGCAGCTTTACGGCCGCGGGGCTCAGGT
>DASTFK010000106.1:0-2900 GCA_035719945.1 Nitrospira sp. | reverse complement strand
CGTCTTCTTGTTCTGCCTCGTCTTGTAGCCCTTCGTCGGGAGACCCCAAGGCGACACGGGATGGGGATTACCCTGACCCGATTTGCCTTCACCACCGCCGTGCGGATGGTCGACCGGATTCATGACAACCCCGCGTACGTGCGGACGACGGCCCAGCCATCGGTTGCGTCCTGCTTTGCCAACATTGATGTTCTCGTGGTCCAGATTGCCGACCTGGCCAACTGTCGCCATGCAGGAGGACAGAACCCGGCGCATTTCACCGGACTTCAGTCGCACCTGCACATAATCGCCGTCGCGGCCCATCACCTGCGCAAATCCTCCGGCACTACGGATCAACTGGCCACCCTTCCCAGGCTTCAATTCGATGTTGTGGATCGTCGTACCCAGCGGCATGTTCGAGAGCGGCAATGCATTGCCTGTGCGCACCTCGGCGTCCGAGCCGGATTGCAAAACGTCGCCGATCTGTAAACCGATCGGCGCGAGAATGTACCGCTTCTCTCCATCCTTGTACGTGAGCAGCGCGATACGGGCCGAGCGATTGGGATCGTACTCGAGGGCCGACACTTTGGCGGAAATTCCGACCTTATCGCGGCGGAAGTCGATCTTCCGGTAGAGCCGGCGATGGCCCGCTCCACGATAACGGACCGTGGTCCGTCCGTCGTTGTTGCGCCCACCCGTCCGGAGGTGAAACGACGTCAATCCCTTTTCAGGCCGCTTCTTCGTCAATTCTTCCGTCGTGACGATCGTCATGCCCCGGCGGCCCGACGTCGTTGGCTTATACGCTTTCAGTCCCATACGTTGTCCTTATCGTCTCGCGCTCACTGGTTATGCGCTTTCGTACAACTCGAGCTTCTCGCCTTGCTTCAACTTCACAAAGGCCTTCTTCCAATCGGAGCGCTTCCCAGAAAACCTGCCCAGGCGCTTGATCTTCCCCTGCACGTTCAGGACATTGACGCGCTCGACCTTGACTTTTAAGAGCGTCTCGACCGCCTGCTTGATCTGAAGGCGATTCGCATCCGGGTGGACCAGAAAGCCCACCGTGTTGCTGCTTTCGCGAAGGGCGGTGACTTTTTCCGTCAACAACGGCTGAATGAGCACGCTATGGAGATCGACTTTCATGCCCAGACCTCCTTGACCCGCGGCAGTTCCCGCTCGGGGATCACGATCGTGCCCGCGCGCACGATGTCGTAGACGTTGAGCCGATCAGGCGTCACGACATTGACCTTCGTCAAATTCCGCGCGGCCTGCGTCAAGGCCTCCTGACCATCGCCGGCGATGACCAAAATCTGCGTTCCTGCGGCGAACTGCGCCAAGGCCTTGGCAAGCACCTTGGTCTTGGGCTGTTCGAGGGACAGGGTTGAGACGACGAACAACTGCCCGTCGGTCACTTTTGCTGACAAGGCGCTTTGCAGCGCAGCCCGATATTTCTTCTTCGGCATACTGAAGGCATAGCTCCTCGGCTTCGGGCCGAACACCGATCCGCCATGACGCCATACCGGCGACCGAACGGAACCGGCGCGAGCCCGTCCCGTGTGCTTCTGCTTCCAGGGCTTCTTCCCGGATCCGCGTACCTCGCCTCGCCGGAGCGTCGATGCCGTACCCTGCCGTTCACAGGCCTGCTGCATGACCACCGCTTCGTGAACGAGCGTCGCGTGCGGCTTGCAGCCGAACACTTCTGCGGGAAGTTCCACGGACCCGACTTTCCGTCTGTTCAAATCGACCACATCTACGGTCGGCATGCCTACCCCTTCTTCGACTTTCTGACGATGAGCAGTCCATTCGCTGCGCCGGGAACCGCTCCACGCACGAACAAGAGATTTTCATCGGGTCTGGACTCAATGACTTTTAATCGCTGTGTCGTCACCCGTTCCGCTCCCATATGCCCCGGAAGGGTCTTGCCTTTCCAGACTCGAGAGGGAAAAGAGCTGGCGCCGATCGATCCCGGGGCGCGATGGAACATGGAACCGTGAGACTCGGGTCCACCCGCATAGTGGTGCCTTCGCACGACCCCTTGGAATCCCTTCCCCTTGGACACGCCGATCACATCGACCCAGTCGCCCTTCTTGAAAATATCGGCCTTCACCGTCTGCCCAACGGCGACGTCGCCGTCCTTCTTGAATTCTCGAAGGACCCGGCTGGCGGGCGCTTCATGCTTCTTTAAGTGGCCCAGTTGTGCCTTGGACAGTTTCCGGTCCTTGATCTGTCCGAACGCGAGTTGAACCGCTTCGTAACCGTCGCGCTCTTTGGTCTTCACCATGACGACGCGGCATGGCCCGGCTTCGATGACCGTGACCGGGGTCAGCCGGGTCTCGTCCAGCATCTGCGTCATGCCCAGTTTCTTGCCGAGCAACCCGTTCGTCATAATTCTCCCGACTCTCTCTTCTCAGTCGTAAAAGTTACACCCGTCGTCCACACTCGAAACTTACAACTTGATTTCGACGTCCACGCCCGCGGCCAGGTTCAGCTTCATGAGGGAATCCATGGTTTCCGGCGTCGGCTCCATGATGTCCATCAAGCGCTTGTGCGTCCGGATTTCAAATTGCTCGCGGGCCTTCTTATCGGCGTGCGTCGCGCGCTGAACCGTGAATTTCTCGATGCGCGTCGGCAAGGGGATCGGTCCCACGATTTTCGCGCCACTACGACGCACCGTTTCCACGATTTCCGCCACCGACTGATCCAACACGCGGTAATCGAACCCGCGGAGCCTGATCCTAATTCGTTGATCCACCTTCACCATGCCATCCTCAGTTCGTCTTGTAGGTTACGCTAGAATTTCGCTGACGACGCCGGAACCCACGGTCTTGCCGCCCTCGCGCACGGCAAAGCGTAAGCCCTGGTCCATCGCGATCGGGCTGATCAACTCGGCCGTCACGCTCACGTTGTCGCCGGGCATCACCATC
>DASTFK010000105.1:0-5717 GCA_035719945.1 Nitrospira sp. | reverse complement strand
AACCTCTTTCGAATCCCTGCCGAAAGCGTCTACGTCGACCTGTTGACCGACAGCGGCACCTCCGCCATGAGCGACCAGCAATGGGCCGGCTTGATGCTAGGAGACGAATCCTATGCCGGCAGCAAGAATTACTATCACTTGGAAGAGACGGTCCGCTCTATCTTTGGCTACAAACACGTCATTCCCACCCATCAAGGCCGTATGGCCGAAAACCTCCTGTTTTCCACTGTCGTGAAGCCGGACATGTGCGTTCCCAACAATATTCACTTTGATACGACGAGGGCGAACATCGAGCATCAGGGTGCACAGGCGATCAATGCGGTGGTGAAAGAGGCCTACGACCCGCACAATGAATCGCCTTTCAAAGGGAATATGGATGTAATGCGGCTCGAAGAGATCATCAACCGCGTCGGTCGGGACCGCATCCCATTGGTGTTACTGACGATCACGAACAACAGCGGCGGCGGGCAGCCGGTCTCGATGGAAAACATCCGACAGACCCGCGGGCTCCTGAATCGGTATGGAATTCCTCTCTTCTTCGATGCCTGTCGTTTCGCCGAAAATTGCTTCTTCATCAAGGAACGGGAGCAGAGCTATGCAGACCGTTCCATTCTGGACATCGCTCAGGAGCTGTTCAGTTATGGCGACGGTTGCACCATGTCCGCCAAGAAGGACGGCCTCGTGAACATCGGCGGATTTCTCAGCCTCAATAACGAAGAATGGGCCCGCGAGATTACGAATATGCTCATTCTGGTCGAAGGGTTTCCGACTTACGGCGGGCTGGCGGGACGTGATCTGGAAGCGATGGCCAGAGGACTCCGTGAAGTCCTCGACGAGGACTACCTCGCTTTCCGCATCGGGCAAGTCAGGTATCTGGGGGAGCTCCTCGATCAAGCCGGCGTGCCGATCCTGAAACCGATTGGAGGACATGCCGTCTATCTAAACGCCAAAGAATTTCTTCCACACATCCCGCAGGACCTATTTCCAGCCCAAGCGTTAGCCGTCGCGCTGTATCGGGACTATGGGATCCGGGGAGTCGAAATCGGTACCGTGATGTTCGGAAAGCGGGAAACCGCGACCGGTCGCATCCTCCATCCGGAGCTCGAAATGGTTCGGCTCGCTATCCCACGCCGGGTCTATACGAACATGCAGATCGCCTACGTGGCCGAATCGATCGTCGACTTATATCGCCGTCGAGAGAGCATTCATGGTCTCACGATGACCTACGAGGCGCCGATGCTGCGACACTTTACGGCTCGATTCGAAGAATTGGACCACACAACTCCTGTACAGCAGATGTTCTCCTAAGGAGGTATTCGTGACCCAGCTCTTTAAAGGACTGGAGCGGATCGAAGAAGCGCGAGAACGACTCGCCGGGGATAGCTTTATGGCAGGTCTCTATGCCGGTCAGCCAAATTTCTCTCTCCTTCTCACCCCGGATGAATCTGCCGAACAGAAAGCAGCATGGGAAGAGTTTCGGCCACGACTGGAACACTTTCTCACTCATCACGTTGATCCGGATGAAATTGAGCGGAGCGCGAAGATCCCGGATTCCGTCATTAGTGGTCTGTTCTCGATTGGCGCGTTCGCCATGAAGATTCCCAGAGAGTACGGCGGTTTAGGCTTCTCGTACCAGAACTACGGCCGGGCCCTCGTGCTCATAGCGGGATGGAGCAATATTCTTGCCCTCACGGTGGCCGTTCCCCAATCGATCGGCATCGCGATGCCAGTGCTCCTATTCGGAAGCGAAGAACAAAAGCGCCAGTATCTGCCGATCGTAGCCCGCGAAGCGGTCTCCGCTTTCGCGCTCACCGAACCCCTTACCGGATCGGATGCCGCCAATATCAGAACCCAAGCGGTTCTTGATCTCAACGGAAACTACGTCATCAATGGTGAGAAACTGTGGTGTACGAACGCTCCCATCGCCCGGTATCTCACGCTGATCGCTCGTGTGCCGGCGAGACGAGAGGCGCAAGGCGGCCAGGCCATCTGGACTCCTGTTCCAGAAGGGAAAGAAGCGGAGCACTCAGTTCATACCGCCTTTGTTCTTGATATGAAGACCCCGGGAGTGCTGATTCGGCAGCGCTGTCAATTCGAGGGATGCCGGGGCATCGAAAATGCGCACATCACGCTAAACGATGTCTGCATTCCCGCCTCATGTCTGATCGGTGAAGTCGGACGCGGACTCAAATACGCCCTGACGATTCTCAATGTCGGTCGCGCGGTCAGCATTCCGGCGATCTGCCTGGGCATGGCAAAACAAGCATGGCAGCCGACGCTCGATCGAGCCAACAGCCGAGTCACGTTCCAAAGACCTCTCGCCGAGTCGCAGACCCAGCGGATGCGGGTTGGTCGGATGGCCGCAGGCCTTTTCGCAATGGAGGCCCTGGCTTCTACAGTCTGGCGCATGGCGGACCACCACCGTTATGACGTCCGAATCGAGGCCGCAATTGCCAAACTGTTCTGTTCCGAAACCACCATCCATTTCCTAAAAGACGCTCAGACGATCTTCGGCGGCATGGGGTATGAGACCGCGGATTCGAAGCGGGTTCGCGGTGAACCGGCTTTCGGTATTGAACAATTGGTCCGTGATGCTGAGATGTACCGCATCGGAGAAGGCGCAACCGATGTCTTGCGTCCGTTCGTGGCCCGCGAAGCACTCAACATGCACCTGGAGCGTGCGCGGGATTATTTTGATGACAGGATGACCGCGGCCCGGCGGCTCACAGAAATCGCGCGCCTGATCAAATTCTACGTACCCTGGTATGCCAGCCGATGGATGCCGCGGCGGTTGCCGGTTGAAACGCTTTTTCGCGACCCACACGTACGGTCGCACCTTCTTTTTGTCGAGCGTGCGAGTCGCCGGCTTGCACGTGTGGTATTTTACACGATGCTTTGGCTGCGGCAGGCGCTTCGCGACGACCAGGGCCGCCAAAACCGCATTGAAGCGGTCGGCGAAGATCTCCTATTGATTGCGGTGACCAGCCTCTATGCGGAGGAGCAACAACGGACAGCGGGACAAACGGAAGTCTGGGATCTTGCCCAAGAAGTGGTTGATCAGGCCAGATCACGTGTGAAACAGCAGATTCGAGAGCTCATTTTCAACCACGACACGCCATTGACGATCGTCGGCAGAAAGGCACTCAGCGGTAGCTATCCATCTCTCTCCAAGGGAATCATTGAACGCAACCTCGAAGATTATCGGGTGCGGGTAGACGCTCCTTCAAGTGCTATGGAAAAGCAGGAGCACGTCGTCGTCTGACGCAGCTGTGAAGCATGCGCGCGTTGAAAGTATGTGCGCTATTCCAACTTCCTCTTGGCTAGGACACGTCGATGCGCGCATGGCTGATGGATTCCTATGAAGGAATTGAGAGGCTTCGGCTTGGTGAAGTATCAGATCCTCGTCCTGGTCCGGACGACGTGCTCTTGGACGTGCGATTCGCGGGACTGAACCCCGCGGATGCCTTTCTCGCTTCTGGGATGTATCCAGCCAAGCCACGCCTTCCACACATTCTCGGTCGCGATGGAGTCGGCGAAGTGGCGGCGGTCGGAACCGGTGTACACGACGTCCGACCAGGAGAAACGGTCGGGATCTTACGTTGTGAAGTCGGTGTCGATGTCTGGGGTACGTTGGCCGAGAAAGTCGTCGTTCCCGCCCACAGCGTGGCCCGTCCTCCGCAAGACTGGTCGCTCGAAGAGATGGCTGCCGCCCCGTTGGTATTCTTAACTGCGTGGCAGGCGCTCACCCAATGGAGCAATCCTCCTGCTCCTCCCCCACCGGGATCCAAGGTTCTTGTGACCGGCGCGTCAGGCGGTGTCGGAGGGGCAGCGGTGCTGCTCGGAAAATCGATGAACCTTACCCTGGTAGCCTTGTCACGTAGCGTGGACAAGCGAGCCAGGCTCCGGGAACTCGGAGCCGATTTCGTTTTCGATCCCAACGAGCCTAATCTTGCAAAAGTGATCGCAGACGCTGTTGCACCGAACAAACTTGACCTCGTGATCGACAGCGTCGGAGGCCCGCTGTTTCCTCAGCTCGTAGGGCTACTCAACTATGGCGGCCGAATGAGCGTGGTTGGGAGAAGCGGAGGACCTGTGCCTGAATTCAATACGGCCACTCTCTTGTTCCGTCGCATTCGCATCGGCGGTGTCTCGGTTGGTGATTACAGCGCCGAACAAGCTCAAGCCATATGGAAAGAAATCGTCGGTCGGCTGGATGCCATTGGACGACGGCCACAAATTGACAGTACGGTCACCTTCGAAAAGGTGAAAGAAGGGTTCACCCGGTTGGCACAAGGACCGATGGGCAAGGTGCTCGTACAGGTACTCCAAGCCAAGCTGTGAATCGCACACTATCGATGACCTAACAGGATGTAAATATGGTCTCATTTGGTCTGCTCGACCTCACCCTCCCATCCCCTGTAGAAAATCTTCCCCTCGACGAGGCTTTGCTTGAGGACCTAGAAGAGAACGAAAGCCACTCGATCCATCGGGAAGCCGAATGTGGGACTCTCGATTCTCGATGGGAGCGAGAGGGCGAGATCAGAAATGAACTGGAATGCTTTCGCCTGGATTAAGCTGAAGAGTCTAAAGTTCGGTAAGAGCTACTGGTCATGGTCATCCAGCGGCCACAATGAAGAGAGAATGCGCCTGATGAGCCGCCGGCATAAACAGGGTTGGTTTGGTCGGGGCGAGAGGATTTGAACCTCCGACATCCTGCTCCCAAAGCAGGCGCGCTACCGGGCTGCGCTACGCCCCGATCCGAATCTATTTTGCAACAAGTCGCGAACTTGTGCAAAGGCTTTCGCTCGATGGCTGATGCGATTCTTCTCTTCGCTCGAGAGTTCGGCCAAGGTCTTGCCCAATTCGGGCACGTAAAACACGGGATCGTACCCAAATCCTCGAGCCCCGGCCGGCTCCTCTGTGATCAGCCCGTCAAGCCGACCGGTCGCCACCTCCACCGCCTGGGAAGGCAGTGCCACTGCTGCCACCGTCACAAATCGTGCCGTCCGGCGGTCGCGCGGCACCCCGCTCATCTCGTCCAGCAGTTTTCGCCAATTGTCTTCATAGGTCGCCTGTAGGCCGGCATAGCGTGCCGCATAGACCCCCGGTCGTCCCCCCAAGGCATCCACTTCCAATCCGGTGTCGTCGGCTACGGCCAACAGGCCGGTCGCTTGTGAGACCGCACGGGCTTTTTTGATCGCGTTGGCCTCGCAGGTGTCGCCATCTTCGACGACATCTGGCACCTCCGGAAAGTCATCCATCGTGCGGATCCGAATGGGCAGGTCTGCGAGGAGTGCAGCAAGCTCCGCTCCTTTGTGCCTGTTACGGGTGGCAAGAACGAGTTCGCGGTGCATTGGGGCTGATCCGAGAGAGGGTTAGTCCAACGCCCCGATGAGGTCACGCTGCAATGCAGTCAGTGTTTGAATGGCTCCCCACCCCTGTGCGAGAAATCCGTCCATGTCCTGCTTGGCGAATGGAGTCTTTTCCGCCGTTCCCTGAATTTCGACAAATTGCCCCTTCCCGGTCATGACCAGATTCAGATCCACCTCAGCCGTCGAATCCTCATTGTAGGCCAGGTCTACGAGGATTTCTCCGCCTACCTTGCCGACACTGATCGCCGCGAGATAGTCAGTCAGCGGCCGCTTTTTAATGAGGCCGCGCGTTTTCAAGATTGCCATGGCATCGGCAAGGGCGATGAATGACCCGGTGATCGAAGC
>DASTFK010000104.1:0-6845 GCA_035719945.1 Nitrospira sp. | reverse complement strand
TCGTATGCTGAAGAAAATGCCGCTGCTTCATCGCTTCCTGCGTTCCCCGTGGGTCTTCCGATCTCTCTGTCTGCTCGTTGCGAGTTTTTTGCTGATCATGGCGGGCCTCTTGGCCTACGGAGCCTACCTTGCGACCTTTCTCGAACTCCCACAGAGCGAAGATCATCCGCCTCTGCGGCTGTACACGGCTCCGTTCCAATTGAAAACGGGTCTCTCGCTGAAGACGGCACGCCTGCCAGAACGGTTGCAGCGATTGGGCTATCGGCCGGTCAGTGACACGGTCGCGTCGGCGGGCGATTATCACCTCACCTCCGAGGCCCTCACCATCTTTCTGCACGCGCAGCCTGAAGCCTTCGTGAAGGCCAACGTCGTTACGCTGGACCTGCAGGAGGGCCTCGTGACGCAAGTGCTCTCGGAGCCGGACCGGACGCCGCTTTTTCCGGTCTTTCTCGAGCCTGAACTGATCAGCGGCTTGCGTGGCGCCTCGCGCCAGGTCAGGGAATGGATTCCACTGGCTCAGGTGCCTGAGCGGTTGGTCGAGGCGATCTTGGCGGTGGAGGACCGGCGGTTTTACTCGCATGTCGGTATCGATCCTGTGGCGGTGGGGCGGGCGGTGTGGCGGAATCTGACGAAAGGCGGGGTAGTCCAGGGCGGCAGCACGATCACCCAGCAATTGGCAAAAAATCTTTTCTATTCACCGGCGCGGACATTCGTCCGGAAAGTGAAGGAGGCGCTGGCCGCGATCGTACTGGAGTCGAAATATAGGAAGCGCGAAATTCTAGAGTCTTATCTCAATGAAATTTACCTCGGCCAAGCGGGGTTCGTCTCGATCTACGGGGTGGGGGAGGCGGCTCATCGATATTTTGGCAAGAGCTTGGACGAACTGACCACGGGCGAGATCGCCATGATCGCGGGACTCATCAAAGGTCCCAACACTTTCGCGCCTACGAAACACCGCGAACTGGCCCAGCAGCGTCGTGATGTCGTCCTCCGTCTGTTGCGCGACCAAGGCAAGGTCACTGAGGAGGAGTGGAAGAGCGCGGTGAACGAACCGGTTCGGGTCGTCCCCCCGGACGATGCGTTGGCCGAGGCGCCCTATTTCGTCGATACTGTCCTCCGGCAAGTCGAGGAGGCCGTTGGGACGCCCTTACCGGAAGGCCTGCGCATTGACAGCACGCTCGATTCGCTCCTGCAGCAGTCGGCCGCGGAAGGCTTGGAACAGGGACTGGCCAGGCTCGAGCGGGCCTATCCGGCATTGAAAGGGTCGGAGCAGCCGCTTCAAGGCGCCGTCGTGGTGTTGGATCCGTCGA
The DNA here is from genome assembly GCA_035719945.1 of Nitrospira sp. GTDB lineage: Bacteria > Nitrospirota > Nitrospiria > Nitrospirales > Nitrospiraceae > Nitrospira_C. The sequence goes on along the minus strand of DASTFK010000104.1, from coordinate 5,535 downwards.
CAGGGGCAATTGTGGCGCTGGTCGGGGGACGGGATTACCGCGTCAGTCAGTTCAATCGGGCGGTACAGGCGCGTCGGCAGGCAGGGTCGCTCTTCAAGCCATTCGTGTATCTGGCGGCGTTCGAGGCGAGTCGAAGCGGCATGCAACCCTACATGACTCCGGCCAGCCTATTGGCCGATGAACCGGTCACGTTCGAATCAGAAAACGGGAGGTGGTCGCCTCAAAACTACGACAAGCAGTTTCGAGGGAACGTCACGCTGCGCAGCGCGTTGGAGCAAAGTCTCAACGTGCCGGCGGTTCGCGTGGCCAAAGCAGTCGGCACTCAGCCCATCCTCGATGTCATCCGCCAACTTGGTGTGACGACGGTGATGACCAATGACCTCTCGCTCGCATTGGGCAGCCCGGCCGTTTCGTTGCTCGACATGGTGACCGCCTATGGCACCATGGCCAATGGAGGAATTTTTGTCCGTCCGACGAGTCTGCGGGCGGCATCGGATCGAGAGGGCATGACCCTATGGACGGCGACTCCCGAACGCCGGCAGGCGGTTTCTCCACAAGCGGCGTATCTGGTCACCTCCCTTCTTGAGGGCGTCGTGCGCCGGGGAACGGCGGCAAAAGCGAAGGTGTTGGGTCTGACCGGAGCCATCGCTGGCAAGACCGGCACGACCGATGGGTATCGCGACGCCTGGTTCGTCGGGTATACCTCCGATCTCGTGATCGGCGTGTGGGTTGGATTCGACGATGAGCGGGCGATACGCTTGACGGGTTCGCAAGCGGCGCTGCCGATTTGGATGGACATCGCCAGGCGCATGTTGCCCGAGCAAGCGGTTCCGTTCTCGCCACCCGCCGGCGTCGTCGCCCGTGCCATTGATCCCAAGACAGGCCAATTGGCGACGTCACAATGTCCCGAACGCGTCGACGAAGTGTTTATCGAGGGGACAGAGCCGACCGTGTACTGTGAAGTGCACGGCGGCGGTCTCTGGGAACGGCTTCGACACACGTTCGGATTTTCCTGATCCGCCTTTCAACAAACTCCTAGGTGGTCCGGCCCGAAATGGTGTAAGCTGGCGCCGATGCTAGTGGGAGGCTCTGCATGAAGAAAAACGGATTTAGTGGCGACGACAATATCACGCTGTTGGCCAAGGGCGTGCATCTCAAGGGCGAGATTCGGGTCGAAGGCACGGTCCGGATCGACGGCCGTCTCGAGGGTGAAATTCACACAAAGGGGCAGGTCATCGTCGGCGAAGATGGACTGGTCCAGGGTATTGTCGCCGCAGGCACCGTCGTGAGCAGCGGCCGCATCAAGGCCACAGTCACGGCGGTCGAGCGGGTGCACCTGCTGAAGAGCGCCGAACTCATCGGCGAAGTCCATACGCCGGTGCTCATGATGGAAGAAGGCGCCAAGTTGCAAGGCACGACCGACATGGGCCTCGCCGCCTGGCCGGACGAGCTGCCGAAACTGGCAGGCCCGGTCCGCGAACTGGCGTCGCACCGGGGCAAGCACGTTGTCGTGGTCGAAAAGGATTCCAACGCCTAGCGGACTCCCGTCCACGCGCGGCTCTCGCGAATGCAGGTTCCAGACGCGCGGTGACTGAGGGAGGCCTTTGTGAAGCGACGCTCTTCCTCGTTCGCATGACCCGACCGCAAGCCTTTACCGCCGCCTTCTTCGCACTCCTTCTGTTTTTGCTCGGTGGGTTGGTCCTCTACGGGTCGATCGATCTCTTCGTCGGACCGGTGCTCGTGAGTCTCTTCATGACCGCGCTGCAAATCTACCACGAGGAATATCACGCTGCCGACGTACCGTCCGGCACGCCCGCCGCTGCTTCGCCGACTGCCTCCTCCTAGTCGTCGTTATTCCATGGGGATCGTAATCGCGATTCCTCCCATGACATCGTTCAATTTGAAATCCCGTTTAGGGCTCAGGGGGTGAGTATTGTGACAGCTGATACAGGCGGCAGACACGGCGCGATCGGGATAGATCGCCTGGAAGTACTGTTTGCGGCCGCTGGTCACGATTCCCGTGATCGGCGCATCCGGCGCGCGGTTCAGCGATTCAAGTGCCTTGCGTTCAAAATCCGTCGCGGGTGCGTTTCGTTGATAGATCGGTGAGAGTCCGATGAGCCGGTACCGGATGCCTTGACCGCTTTCAGCGACAAGTCGGCCGGAATGTTGCAGAAATTGGGCGGGAAGCGGTAACGCGTTCTCCTGTTCCCAATGTTCGACGGCCTTGACGACGCCTTTTTCCTGGAGGCGATTGACGATCTGGGTGGTGTAGATGGTCCGGTGTGCTTGCAGGACGGCGTGCACGAAGCCTGCGACCCTTTCCGGAGAAATTCCCGCCGCCTTTGGCTCCTCTTTGGCTGGATACGCCGCGGTAACCCACCACAGTGCAACCACTACGAACGTGAGGCCTGCGGAAATATGGGCGACTCGGAAGCGGTCCATGGGGACTCCTTTGAAGACGAGTTGGAGGCGACAAGCGGCAGCGTGACCAGGCAGGATGTGCCAGCTCCTTCCACGCTCTCCAAACGGATATCGCCGCCGAACTTTTTGATGATGCGGCGCGCGACGGTCAATCCGAGACCGGAGCCTTCCCCCTGACCTTTGGTCGTGAAGAAGGGGTCGAAGATCTTCGAAAGATGCGACTTGGGAATGCCCGAGCCGGAATCGGCGATGGTGGCGACGACGGTCTTCTCGACGATGGCCGTGGCAAGCCGTAGCGTCCCTTTCCACTTCATGGCCTGAACGGCATTCAAGAGCAGGTTCATGAAGGCCTGCTGAAGTTGATCGGGGAGGGCCGAGACCACCGTATCCCCCACGTAGTTTCGTTCGACCGTCAATTCCGAGATGTCCACCCCTGCGGAGATCGCCGCGAGCGCATCGTCCATTTCGCGTTCGAGGTGCACCATTTGTCGCTGATCGGCGACTTCACGCGCCGCGATGCCCGTAAAGTCCCTGATGATGGGTGCCATCCGCTTCCCGTGCTGGACGATGTCCTGGGCGTAGGATTTGACGCGTGCCGGATCACAGTTGTCTTGAAGTGCTTCTCCAAGGCCCAGGATCCCGAACAAGGGATTGTTCAATTCGTGGCCAATGCCTGCTGTGAGAACACCCAGACTTCCCGACTTCTCCGCCTCCACCAGCTTCTCCTGCATGCGGCTTTCGTCTGTCGTGTCTCGGAGGACGAGCCCAATGCGATCGGACTCTCCCGGCCGGCCGGTGACGCGAAACCACTCGTACCGGTACAAATGGCTGCCCAGCTGCAGCTCGGCCTGCCGCGCATGTGATGTCCTGCGCGGAACAAGCGGATCTCTGATCTCATCAGCACTGCTGGCCCGTTCCGCGGCCGGTACCAAGACCGCTTCTAGCTTGTGGTGACTCCACAGCTCCTGACGCAGTTGCTGTTGTTGGGAGGCATCCACCGGCAGCGCATCGAACAGCTGTCCAGGAGCCTCGGAGAACCCGAATACATCCCGAGCCGTCCGATTGACGTACTGCACCTGTTCCTGGTCGTCCACGATCAGAATGGGCGTTGGCACGGCATCCAGAATCTCATCGGTGGATCGCTGCAAGTACTGGACTTCCTGCGTCTTCAAGGTCACTTGATCGGTCAGACCTGCGAAGGCGGCTTCCAACTGCCGGTTCATGCGGTTGAACTCTTCCGCGAGTGTCTCCAGCTCATCGCCGGTCTTAATCTCGATGGATTGCCGCAGCTCCCCGCGTCCAATGGATTGCGCGGCTTGCTGCAGTTGCCGAACCGGCGTGACGATTCGCGTGGCCGCGAGATAGCCCAGCGTTGCCAGCAATCCCACGGCGATGGAGCCAAAGACGGTCATCCAAGTGAACAGATGCTTGATCGGCCCGAAGAGCTCATCCGACGATTGCCAGACAAACGTATGCCACGACCCGACTTCGAACGATCCATTGGTATTGCGGCTCGTCTCCGGCAGCGGGGAAAATCCAATGATCGATGAGGAACTTCCGCCGTGGCCGTCGCTCGGGGCGTTGGTCCATCCCGGTTCGCGAGGGGTTACCAGCGGGATGATCGAGGCATCGGACAGCCGTACCCCCGTGGGAAGTATCGGGCAGCTTACGACAATTCCTCGATGATCGATCAACATCACGTGGCCGGTCTTACCAAAGCGGATCGGCTGGGTGGACGGCGAAAAGTATTCTTTGGCGGCGATGATCCGAAGGATGACCCCGACCGCCTCATAGCGGAGACTATCCAGGATGGGGAGACTGATGGAAAAGGCATAGGTGCCGGCCAGCTCATCGAAATAGACGTCCTCGATAAACAGTTGGCCGACGCCCCTGTTGTAGCTCCCTTTCCACCAGGCGAAGGTACTGTTGTCAAAATGCGGCTTGTCCGTTAATGCGGCGACCACATGCCCCTGGATGTCCGTCACAAACAGCATCCGTGTGGCGCCTCGGACCACCTGCGGGATGAGCTCGTCCGGCTCGCTTCGGGCGCCGGTGTAGTATTCCCGCAGGAGGCCGGCCAGGGGACTGTCCGTGATGGCTTTCACGGCGGCCGGGTCTTTTGACGCCCATTTGCGCTGAAATTCCTCCAGCCTCAGCGACGGTTTACTGCCGGCCGCGACCGCGAGATCGCGACGGTGCTCCAGCTCACGGATAATCACAGGGTCCGCGGCGATTCTGGAGGTCCGAGCAATCTCCTCGCCAACGAGCAGATCGAGTTTTCTGGCGGCCTCCGTGGCCAGCGCTTTGAAGCTCTCTCCACTGACTTCGTATATTTCTTTCGATCCCTGCCAGAAGGCCATGCCGAGGCCGACGAGCAGAGGCACCACTCCGACCAGCAGCATGGAGACGATCAGTTTGGTCTGGAGCCTCCATCCTCGCGTGGCGGGGGAAGGCGGTCTCGATGACGGCGTCACGTCGAACCCTCTGATGCGGACGGGAAGGTGATGGTAAAGGTCGTGCCGTGGTCGACGCGGCTTTCAACGTCGATCTTTCCACGCATTTTGTTCACGATGCTCTTGACGTTGTACAGTCCCAGCCCCGTGCCCTTGCCAGGCTCTTTCGTGGTGAAGAATGGTTCAAAGATTTGGTCTTGGACCGCAGGTTCGATTCCGCATCCGGTATCGGAGATCAGCAGCGTGACGCCGTCGGAGAAGTGATCCGTCGTCAGCGTGAGCGTTCCTCCGCCCTGGTCCATGGCTTGCACCGCATTGGTAATGAGATTGACCAGAATGTGGAGGATCTCGTCCGGGTTGCCCCGCGCGGCGGCGCCCTCCTCATATTCTTTCCGCACGCTGATATCGTGAAAGCTGACCGCATAACGGGCGATCTTCAGTGCTTCGTCAAGGCGGTTGTTCAAGCACACCATCGTCTCATCGCGAGCCAAGCTCTTTCTGGCATATTGCGTCAGATCCCGGCAGATGGCGCTGGTTCGGCGCACCGCTTCAATGATTTCTTGCGCCTGTGCTCGGACGGTTTTCAGGTCCGTCTCCTCCGCCAGGTTTTCGGCCAACCCCATGATCAACTGGAGCGGATTGTTGATGTCGTGCGCAA
>DASTFK010000103.1:0-2668 GCA_035719945.1 Nitrospira sp. | reverse complement strand
AACGGTGCCGCGGGGCTCACTGCCTGCCAAACTGGGCCGCAAGCGCATCGGACACAGCCTTGAGCACCGGGCTACTGTGGGGCTTGTCGTCTCGGTCGAGACGGTTGACGTTGATGATGAGCGTCGCGTTTCGCTCGACGAAATAGTACATGTCGGTGTTGAAGCCCGGCACCGTTCCACTATGGCCGCAAGCGCCCGGCCCGGTTATGACACCCTCGCCATACTGCGTGGTGGTTCCTATGAGCACCTGACCTTCCATGCGTGCTCGCTGTGTCTCCGGCCTCAGAAGGCCACCCGTACACAGGACGCGCACATACTCACCGAGGTCGACCAGACTTGAGATCATCGCGCCCGCAGAGCCGCCGAGCGCAGGGTTGAACTCAGTCTTGTCGTCGAAACGACTGGTCTTTGAATTCCAGCCATAGCCGTGCAGACCGCCCGGGAGATCATCGCGGATCGGATAGCTGGTCTGCCGCAGGTCGAGTTTGTGAATAATGTTGTCGGTGATGAAGACGCCGACGTCTGCTCCGGTGACCTTCTGCACGATCTCGCCGAGGATGTAGTAGTTGAGGTTGGTGTAGACACCTTCCTGACCCGGTGGCTTGAACTGATCCCGAAGTTTGGCCGATTCCGCCATCTGCTGCGCGAGCGTTGGGGCGGACATGGTGGGATGGTCGTAGATTGCGTCGAGGAGCTCCTCATCGCTCTGCGCGGCGATGCCACTGCGCATCCGCAGGAGATCATCTACTGTGATCTTGCCGGAATTGGGGAAGTCGGGAAACCACTTTTCCAAGAGGTCGGTCTTTTGCAGTTGCCCACGATCGGCGAGCTGCAGAACGGCGGTGGCAACAAACGTCTTGGTAATGCTGGCAATCCGGAACGGCTGCTCGAAGCGGCGCGGCGCCCGAGTCCGAAGATCAGCGACGCCGCCGACGAAAACATACCGACCTCGGTCAGGAATGGCAGCAAGGACTGCAACACTGGGTAAGTTTGCCTGCCTTATGATTCGGGCAATAGTCGCATCGAGCGCTCGGGCGACGCCCGGTGTGAACAGGTTCTGGGATGAGCTCGCCTGAGGCGCCGCGACTGCAATGCTTGTGATTGTCACCACCACGCCAATGCCTACAAGCATACGGGCAACCGCTTCCCCAATGACCGTGCTTCGTGGCATGCAACGAACTCCCTGACGGAACAATCTCAAGACCGCGAAGGCCGATCACCTCGTCGGCGTGCCATGTGTGGACGGCTCCAAGTTGGCAGAGCTTTCTTCACCTTTGCAGCATTGGTCGGTGCAGCCATGTGTTCGGCCTTTAGATGCGGTTCACATGACCGCCTGAGCACATTGAAACTGTTTGGCCATTTCTGGCAATCTTCCGGACAACCCATCGACTACCGCCTCTGCACGAACGGCCTAGGAAGGCCGCTGGCAGCGTTGGCCACGCCCGCCGCTGGCGGGAGACGCATGGACGGGCCGTTTCTGCGGCGGGAAACGGCATCGCGGGCGGCGGTCGGAGGACGGCGTTAGTCTTTGACAGTCGGTGCTCCTTCGAGGACGAATAGAGGTTGCCATGAGGCCGCAATGGCCGCGTTCGCAAAGACTGGCGAGGGAATTACCCGTGAGAGCCACCATTGTCATCGTGGCCTTGCTAATGCCGCTGTCGATTCCGGTGCGTGCCGACCCGCGAGGCCGCCATGCATGCATTCGCCAGGATCTGGCGTGGTGAGTGATCGCCGCAAACCGTTGAGACAGGAACGAAGAAGATGACGATCAGTGCCGACAACTTCTGGATCGAATTGGACAGGCTTCTTGGCGAGCCCACGACCGCAGCGCAGATGGAGGCTCTGATGGAGAGCTACGGCCCCGTCTGGCCAGATATCCATGATAGGGCCATAAACAGCCCAGACCACTTTAAGTCCCTGACGAGGGCCTTGGTCATTTCAGGGATGACGCCGCAGGAGGCCCAGGCGAAGATAGGGTCGCGCGAGGAGTGATAAAGCTCTCAGACGGGCTGGCGGAGCGGCGAAGAAAACATCGACAATGTCCCCTACCATCCTAGCATGCTGAACATCAGTGCGAGTCCTAGCCAGACCACGGCCGCGCCCAAGAACATTATGCCCGCTGCCGACAAAATCAGCGGCAACCAAGGCCGTATTTGCTTTAGCCAATCGGTTGGCATTATTTGTTAGGTTTCCAGGCCCAATTACGCTGCGCCATGCCTGCGGCTTCGGGCACCTGTAACACGTTTCATCGTAGATGGTCGGGCTCCAGCCGCGTGGGCGCGGAAATGCGCCAAAAAACGGCTCAAATGAGCCACCCACTCTTTCGGCCCGTGACGGGCGGCAGGGTTTATCAACTGTCGATAAACCCGCCCCTGCGCCGCTGGTCGCGCTCCTACCGGGCGGCGCGGTCCAGGTTCAAAACGAGTATCGGCTCGTCAGCCGATAGGCAGCGCCGAACAAATGTTTGGCGCGGAGTAACAAGTCCGAGAAGGGGGGCAAAGCTACAAAGAGACGGAAACGCAATGGATTAAGCGGCCCCACGGGAGTCGCTGAACGCAAAACAGGATGAAGGAAAAGTGCGTAAGGTCAAGTTCACGCCCGAGCGCATCGAGCAGATCAAGAATCTGGTCGAGCACGGCAAGCGCCGCGAGGAAATCGCCGAATTGAT
>DASTFK010000102.1:0-2746 GCA_035719945.1 Nitrospira sp. | reverse complement strand
AGAGGACGACGACCAGGACGAGCCAAGGCGAAGGACGACGCATGGCGCAGAAACTAGGGACCGAGGATGCAAAAACAGATTGAAATCTCTATGAGTGAAACGAGACAGGATTGACGAAATTAATGGGGTTGGACTTGTGTCAAAGAAGCGGCGGGGCAACCTCGGCTTCCTCTGCTTTTTGTTTGAGCCAGCGCCGATCCTCACGACAACGTGCGGCCATGGTCCGCCGAAATTCCTTGAGCCTCGGCGTTCCTTTCGCGCAGGATTGTGACATGTCCGCTCGACTCATTTACCGCCTTGCGTTTTTCGCTTTTGCGAGTCTAAGCTCAGCCGAAGATGCGACGACCCCGCCGTCACCCGCGCCCCATTCCAGCGTGCCGACGGAGTTCGATTCCTTCATCGTCGTTCTGCTCGTTCGCCCGCCGAATGCACCTGACCTCCCCCAACCCGAGCTTGAACAGTTGCAGGAGAAACACCTCGCTAACATCGGCCGGCTGGCGAAGGAAGGGAAGGTATTGAAAGCTGGCCCGTTCGAGGATTACTCCGGGCGCAACGTGCGCGGCATGTTCATCCTCAAGACAAGTTCACTCGAAGAAGCCCGCGCCTGGGTGGCGACCGATCCGGCGGTCAAGGCCGGCCGTCTGGCCCCCGAGTTCTTGAAGTGGTATGTCGCCAAAGGCAGCCTCAAGTAAAGCCTGCCACCGCCGGCGGCACGGGAGCCGTGTCGTCCTCGGGAATGAGTGCTGGCACGGTTGATTACCGTCCATTTTTCGAAGCGTGCCGTCCGATCCGCCAAAGGACGGATTCGCCGTGGCGAAGCTCCGCCCTCAGCTCTTGCCCGCCACATCCAGCACGACGCGGAAGCGCGCCTTGCCACTCATCATCCGGTCGTAGGCTTCGGCGGCTCGTTCCAGCGGGTAAATCTCATTCATCGATTGCACACCGGTCGCATTGCTGAACTTGAGAGTGTCCTGGGAGTCGATCGACGCGCCGGAGTACCAACCCTTGACCGAGCGCTGACCGGTGATGAGTAGAATCGGATTCACCGGGATTGGGCCGGCCGCGCCGATCACCACCAGAACGCCGCGCGGCGCCAGACCGCCGAGCACCGCCGCCATGGCATCGCCGTTGGTCACCGTCGCGATAATGACCGAGGCGCCGCCCAGTTTGTTGAGCTCCGCCGCCGGATCCGTTCCCTGGCTATCGATGTAATGCCGCGCGCCAAGCTTCCTGGCGAACGGCTCTTTGTCCTTCCCGCGCGCGATCGCCACCGTCTGGAAACCCATTTTCGCCGCGTATTGCACTCCGAGATGACCAAGCCCGCCGATCCCGAGGACGCCGACGATATCGCCCGGCCGCGCGCCGCTGTTGCGAAGTGCATTGAAAGTCGTCAGGCCCGCGCAGAGCAGCGGGGCGCTCTCGATCGAAGAGAGTTCGTTCGGAACGAGGGCAAGTGCTTTCGCAGGCGCAAGCATGTAATCCGAATAGCCGCCGTCGAACGAAATGCCGGTGATGAGCAATTCAACCTGACAAGCAAAGTAATCGCCGCGCCGGCACGGGTCGCAATGACCGCAGTTTGAACCATGCCATCCCACGCCCACCCGCTGACCGGCCGTCCAGTTGGGCACATCACTCGCGACGTTGTCGATCACACCGATCACCTCGTGACCCGGCACCCGCGGATACTGAATCCCCGGCCACGCACCCTCTTTCGTCAACGAGTCGCTGTGACAAACGCCACACGCCTCGACTTTCAAGCGAACCCATCCCGGCTGGGGTTCCGGGATTTCCCGCTCCACAATCTCTAATGGTCCCTTTGCCTGCGGGACCTGCACCGCGCGCATATTAGCCATGATAAATCGTCAGCCTCTTGGTCGAAAAGGCAAGGCGCACCGGGCCAGAAGCTCGATTGGGCCGAGACGAACGGGACAAGGAGCCGGCGACAAGAGCATCGCAATTTCCCCTCGTCTGCCTTCCTGCTTTTTCTTTCACGTAGTACGCGAGCCAGATCCCTGGAACTCGCAATAAAGCGCGGGCCAAGAACTGACTGGATCTTTGCCTCGCGACCTCGATTTCTTACGTATTCCGTCTATCCTAGCTGCATGGCTCCATGCAGCTGGAGGAGGTCCCGTTTAAGAAAACTAGGCTTGTTGGTGCTCCTTTGCCTGGCCGTCACCTTGGCAACGGGCCATGCGGCATCGCATCGGAATCTCCCCAGAGAGGCACTCGAAAAATACGATGACCCGCCCATGTATATATTCAGGCTTGCCTCCTCTCCACAGATGCTCTCCCGCTTCGGTGCTTTCATGAGCTACCAGGTCAATGTGGATGCTAATGGACAAAACATTGTTGGTGATGCGGCCAACGAGCCATCCATCACGGTCGATCCGACAAACCATAACAAAATGGCGATCGGGTGGAGGCAATTCGACACCCTCTCTTCCAACTTTCGGCAAGCCGGCTGGGGTTACACAACCGATGGTGGAGTTTCATGGACCTTTCCCGGTGTCCTCCAGCCGAATGTCTTCCAGAGCGACCCGGTCCTTCTCTCCGATGATACCGGGCGCTTTTTCTATCTCAGCCTTTTGGAAAGCCTCTTTACCAATCTCTGGCGGTCTCTGAATGGCGGCCAATTCTGGGGAAACCTTGGTCTCGCGACGGGCGGAGATAAACAATGGTTTGCGATTGATAACACCGGCAGCGTTGGTCACGGGTTCCAGTATCAAGCCTGGAGCACGGCCGGCAA
>DASTFK010000101.1:0-2663 GCA_035719945.1 Nitrospira sp. | reverse complement strand
CCCATGCCTCAGAATTTCAGGTGACACGATGGGGATGCAGGGGGATTTCTTTCAGCTGCTGAAGGCACAAGGGTATCAATTTGGTGCCTCCGGCGGAGGAAGCCACGATCAGCAGTTCACGACCGCGACCACGATCCTGGCGTTCAAGTACCGCGACGGCGTGCTGGTGGCAGGGGATCGACGCGCGACCGCCGGCAACATGGTGATGTACGATCGTACGGACAAGGTGCTGGAAATCGACCGGCACAGCGTCATGGCAATCGCCGGCGTACCGGCGACGGCGTATGAGATGGTGAGGATTCTGGAGCACTCGTTCAAGTACTACAGAAGAACGCAACTCCAAGAGTTGAGTTTTGAAGGCAAGCTGCGGGCGGTGTCCAAACTCCTTAAGGACAACGTGGCTGCTGCACTGGCCGGAACCGGCGCCGTCGCTCCGATTTTCGCTGGGTACGATTTCGAACAAGAGACCGCGAAGATCTATTTCTACGATATTTTGGGCGCTGAGTTCGAAGGCGTGGAGTATGCCGTTTCAGGGTCAGGCTCCCCCACGATTCGGGGCATCCTGCATTATGTGAATACCTGGGGCGATCAGCCCCTCAGTGCGATGACCGAAGAGCAATCGACGGTTCAGGCGCTGCGCTTGCTCACGAGCGCCGCCGAATTCGACAGCGCGACGGGCGGCGTGAACCGGGAGGCCAATCTCTATCCAGTCATCAAATTGATTACGGCAAAGGGTATCACCACGATGCCCGAAGCGGACCTGAAGCGTCACTTTGAGGCCAGCGTCTCCCGATCGATCTAAGGGTCTGGCAGGCCATTTTCATCGCCTGGAGTAAGTCATGTACGAAGAGCCTTATAAGTGGGTAGAGGCAGTCGGTAATCGCCGGCAATATCTGGACGAACAGTTCAAGCAGGGCAGCCCTGTCGTTGCGCTGGCCTATGAGGCAGGGATCGTGCTGCTGACCGTCAGCAAGGGAACGCCCAAACTCTATGAGATCTACGACCGTCTTGCCCTGGGAGGGATGGGACATCCGGCGGACCTTGAAAAGCTGCGGTTCAACCTCTTGGAAATGGCGCATGTCGAGGGATTCAACCGTTCACCCTCGGATGTGACGGGCAGCCGTATGGTGAAATATGGCGTTGCCCCGGTGATCAAACAGGCATTCGAAGAGGTCTTTAAGGCACCGTTCATTGTCAAGATCCTGTTGGCGGAACTCCGTCCGAAAGCCGGAAAGGAAACGTTCCTCGTCATTAATTACGATGGGACGTTTGAAGAAGGGAGTCACTGCGCGGTGCTGGCCGCAACGAAAGCGGTCGAGCAGGACATGATGAAGTTGCTACGTGCAGAGCCTGCGGGTCGTTCTCTCGAGCAGGCCGTGGGAACCGCTCTTCAGGCTTGGGCGTTGGGGGACCGTTTGCAAGGGCAGGCTCTTGAAGCCGACACCGACCGTGGGAGGGAGTCACAGGCTGATTCGGCATCCACCGATGTAGCAAGCCTCTCTAGGTACCTCCGTGAAGCGATCGCGGAGAAAACCATCGAGTGCGCCGTGCTGAACCGCACCCAGCCGGGCTCCGCGAAATATCGCGCCCTGGCGCCGGACGAACTGGGCCGGCTGTTGCCGAAGGACGTCCGAGCCTCATTATCCTAATGCCATGTTGAACCGCATTTTCGGGTTGGAGACCGAATACGGTCTCCTCGTTCATCAGGATCGCCCCGACCATTCTCCCACCTGGTTTGCTCACAAGATCCGCGACCATATTTTCCAGGTTCAACGTCAGGGCGTGCTGGATCTGCATCATCGCGGGCACGACGAGCCACCGGGGAATGGCGGGTTTCTGATGAACGCCGGGCGGATCTATCTCGACATGGGCCATGTGGAATATGCCTCGCCGGAATGCCAGTCTCTGACGGATGTGGTGGCGAGCGATCGCGCGGGAGACATGATCCTCCAACGAGCGGTTCAGGATCTTGGCCTGGCTGAGGAGGTCTCGTTGATCAGGAACAACGTGGACCATGAGACGGATGCGACGTTCGGCTCGCATGAGAACTACCTGGTCACCCGTCGGTTCCCGTTCAGCCGCCGGGGCCTCGCGCCGCTGGTGACCTTTCTCGTGACCCGGCAGATTTTTACCGGCTCCGGCCGCGTCGGCGCCGCAAGCCCGCAGGATGCCTGGATTCAGATGGATCGATTGATTGTGCCTCGGGCGGCGCTCGGCCATGGCGCCGTGTCACCACAGCTGCCGTTTCAGATTTCCCAACGCGCGGATCACATTGTGAACGATTTTTTCGAGTGGGTGCAGCAGAACCGAGCAATCGTCAACACGAGGGACGAGCCGCTGGCCGATCCAAATCAGTATCGGCGCATTCACCTCCTGCTCGGCGACTCGAACATGGCTGAATATGCGACGGCGCTGAAGCTCGGGACGACGGGATTGGTACTGCAGCTCATTGAAGACGGCAAGGCGCCCCGAGATTTGGACCTCTATGAGCCGGTGGAAACGCTGCAGGAGATTTCGCAGGATCAGGAGCGGCAATGGATGGTGCGGCTGCAGTCCGGGAAAAGCCTATCGGCGATCGATGTCCAAGAGCAATTCCTGGCGGCTGCGAAGGCGCATTGCCAAGGTCAGGACGAAGAGACCGATTGGGTGCTCGCGCAATGGGA
>DASTFK010000100.1:0-6122 GCA_035719945.1 Nitrospira sp. | reverse complement strand
TGATTGAGTAGTATATCCACCGTCCCTCTCGGCGATCTAAGAGAAGTCCCGCGTCTTTGAGCACCTTCAGATGAAACGACAGCCGAGATTGTCCGGCCTTCATCACCTCAGTGAGTTCGCACACACACTGCTCCCCTCGCTTTAACTGGTCGAGCAGTGATAATCGCGTTTCGTCGGACAGTGCGTGAAAGATCGAGGCCGCATTGTTGAGAGCTAGGGTGCGAAGCATGAATCAACTTATATCAACTAAAATTGATTTGTCAACTGGAGGAACCTCTCGATCGCGGTTCACGCTTAGGCGTTGACCTTTGTTCTCAGGAGGGTTCGCGATAAACGACTGGGCCAGCCTGACGCCGGCCGACGGTGAGAATTGTTGAAAACGGTCGAGTTGACTTCATGCCGGGTAAATGCTTAATCCTACTGAGCAAACTTCCGTTACCAAGCAGTTCGTCGTATGAGGAAGCCGCGATGGGGGCGAGTGAGTCCTATAGCGTCACGGTCTTATTGGACGTGAACGATGCACAAAATATCGATGATCGAGCAGAAGCACGTACCTACATCGTATCCGACCGTAGATCTGGCAGAGCCATAATTATTGATGCCGTCCTGGAAAACGTCGAACGAGACTGTAAGGTCATTCGAGATCTTGGCCTCACACTCCTTTTTGCCGTCGAAACGCACATTCATGCGGACCACGTTACGGGTGCATCTTTCCTCAAAGCTCGCACCGGCGCACAGATCGTCTATGGTGGCGCTGCAAAAGGTGTGGTCGATGGTGCCGATCGGTTTCTCTTCGAGGGAGAAGCGTTGCCTGTCGGCGAAACATGCATCCACGGGCTTGCCACGCCGGGACATACCGATTGCTGCACCTGCTACGCTGTACCTGGCGCCGTATTCACAGGTGATTCGCTGTTCATCGGTAGTAACGGCCGGACCGACCTGCAAGGTGGCTCGGCAGAGAAGCTGTTCGATTCCGTCCGTCGCAAGCTTTTTGGTCTTCCAGACGACACGATCGTGTATCCCGGTCATGACTACAACGGTCGGGTTTCATCGACGATCGCGGAGGAAAAGCAATGGAACGAAAGGCTAAACCTGTCGATTTCCAAAGCCACGTTTATCGAAACGATGAATGCCAGGAGGGTACCACCGCCTGCTCAAATGAGCATTGCCATCCCTGCGAACATGCGGGCTGGTCGCATCTGATCACTCGCGGCGGATCCGCGCACAGTTTTCAGGAGGGTTCGCGATAGGAACGCCGATGCCAACCTGTGTTGGGACGGCGGTAAGGAAGCGCCGACTTCCGTCGAATCAGCAAACGCTTCAGGACAAACGCGATGGTCACAAGGCCCGTGGCCTGGAGAAGTCTGGTAAGCATGCAATCTCTCAGCTGGCGCTCGGCAACTGACCGCCGGTGACTTGTGAATGGCAGTCGCGCTCTTCCGTGGCGCCAACGCAGTAATTCACCTTCTCTGGACAGACTCTACACCCAGCTCTAAAGCCAACGCAAACTGAGGATCTTCCTGGAGTAGGACCGAGGCGGAGACGCTATCGCTCCGCCTCGGTGAGGTGGTTTTCTTCCTCGATCTCCTCGATTTCCGGTCCGGGCTTGCCTTTGGTCGTGGAAGGATGGAGGCCGTATTTCTTCAGCATCTTGTAGAAATCCGCGCGGTAGCGGCCGGCGAATTGCGCTGCCCGAGAGATGTTACCTCCGGTCAGTTGGAGGACATTCTTGAGGTAGGTTTTTTCGAACTCCTCTTTCGCTTCCGTGAGCGGTTTCATCTGTGAGTCGGGAGCCGTGCCGATCGAGGGCAGCAGATCCGGCGTAATCATATCCTGTCTGGACATCACGACGGCTTTCTCGATCGCGTTTTCGAGCTCCCGGACATTGCCGGGCCATAGGTTTGTGACGAGTCGATGCAAGGCAGCGGGCGTAAAGCCACGGACGTCTTTGTTCGCGCGTTTTGCGCTGCTCGCCAAGAAGTACTGCGCGAGAATGGGAATGTCGTCGCGTCGGTCTCTGAGCGGCGGAATGAAGAGCGGCACGACGGAGATCCTGTAATATAAGTCGTTACGGAAGCTGCCGTTCTTGACCGCCTCGCCGAGATCTTTATTCGTCGCCGCAATGATGCGGACGTCGACTTTCGTCGCATGTTCGGCGCCGACTTCGCGCACTTCGCGTTCCTGCACGGCGCGAAGGAGCTTCACCTGCATGGAGAGAGGCATCTCCCCGATCTCATCCAAAAACAGCGTCCCGCCATGGGCGCTTTGAAATAACCCTTTCTTCGGACCATGTGCGCTCGTGAAAGCCCCGCGCACGTGCCCAAAGAGCTCCGATTCGAACAGCGTTTCCGGGATGGCGGCGCAATTCAACGCGACAAACGGACCCTTGCTTCGACGGCTGTTGGCATGGGTCACCTTGGCGAACACTTCCTTGCCGGTGCCCGTTTCTCCGAACAGCAGCATGGTCGCGTCGGAATCCGCCACTTGGATGACCTGCTGCAGGAGTCGCTGCATGGCCGGGCTGCGCGCCACGACGTTTTCCATCCCGTACAGTTCATTGACGAGCGACTTGAGCCGTTGGATCTCCCGGCTCATCCGTTGAGGCGAGAGGCCCTCCTCGATCTTGGCCTTGAGCTCTTTGTCGTCAAAGGGCTTGGTCAGATAGCCGAACGCTCCGCGCTGCACTGCCTCCACCGCATTGGGAATGCTGCCATGCGCGGTCAAGATGATGACTGGCAGCCCAGGATGAATCCGCAGAAGTTCTTCGGTGACGTCCAAGCCGTCCTCGCCTCGCAGACGCAGGTCGGTGATGGCCAGATCGAACCGGTTCGTTTTTGCGGCGCTGACCGCGTCCCGACCGGACGTGCAAGCGGTGACGGCGAATCCCATTGCCGTCAAGCGCATCTTGACCAATTGCAATAATCCTTCTTCGTCGTCGATTACGAGAATGTGCTCTTTTTCCATGAGAGTAGTGATCCTTTATGCGATTATGGATTAGTCGGCTCGGTAGTCGTCGGCGGTACCACTGTGGACGGCGGGCGGATCGGGCGGACTTTGTCGCGCATTTCCTGATCGATACGCTTCAACGCTTCGAGCTGGCTCGACAGCTCGTCGATTTTTTTATCCCGCTCGGAGACTTGTTTCTGAAGCGCCTGAACGCTGGTCCCCTCAACAGGGCCTTTCGGCACTTCTTTCTTCCCCGTCAAGCCATCTTTGCGGTCACGTTCGGCGGCCAGCTCCCGCTGGAGCTGGTCGAGCGCCTGGGCGTCCGCATCCTTGCTGGTCCGAAGCTGTTGGATCATCATTTCCCGGTCAAGCAAGTCTCGCACCAGGCGGTCGGACGTTTGGCCCATTGTCACCTGACTCTCCGATACGGCAGGAGCCGAGATGACGGAGGTGAACCATGATCGCTCAGGAGGAGGCGAATCCTGTTGTATTTGTTGGAGCCAGAGCCGGCTGGAGGTCGCGAGCTGGCTCTTTGGAGCCACCGCGATCACCTTTTCAAAGCTCTTGGATGCAATGTCCCGGCTTTCATACAACCCTATGAGCGCACGGGTAAAATATGCATGGTCGCAGGAGTTGTGTTCCTGGCACCTGGCGGCGACAGCATCTTGTTTTTTCCCCAGCTGGTGGAAGGCTCTGGCATCGGATGGCTCCACTAGGAAATACGGCTGCGACATTGGCGGCGGCGAGGACCAGGACGCGCACCCCCCCGTCACAAGTACTAGCGCCAGCCCCCCAGCCGCGAGCAGCTTCATGCTGGTGCTCCCGGTTTGGTCAGGCGCAGGATAAACCGTACAGTCGTGCCCTTCTTGATTTCGCTTTCGATCCAAATCCTTCCTCCGTGCGCTTCGACGACTTTTTTGGCGAGCGCCAACCCCAACCCGCTGCCTGGCACCGAATGTCGGGATTTTGTGCTGCCTTGATAGAAACGCTCAAAGATATGCGGTAGTTCATCGGCTGGGATGCCGGGCCCTACGTCGGACACCGCGACCTCAAGGACGCCCGCCTTTTGGTCTGATTTCATTTGTGTTTTGACGATGCCTCCCTCGGGGCTGAACTTTAGGGCATTTGATAGCAAATTATCCATGACTTGCTCAATACGAATCGCATCCGCTTTGACCCATACGCGCTGCGCGGGAGCTTCGACGACAAGTTGGACGTGTTTGGCGTCGGCCAAGAGTCGGATCTTATTGACGGACATGTCGGTGATCCGTTTCAAATCCGTGGGAACGATCCGGTATTCCATCATGCCCGCGTCCATTTTGGACAGATCCAAAATGGTGGAGATCAGCGTGATGAGGCGCCGGCTGCTGTCCGCCATGATGCGCAGCGTCGTCCGCTGCTCCTGGGACAACGGACCAGGAATCTCATCCAGCAGGAGATGGGTGCCTTCCTGAATCGAGGCCATGGGCGTGCGTAATTCGTGTGACACGTGGGCCAGAAACTCGCCCTTCATGTCATCCAGTTCTTGAAGTTTGCCGCCCATCCAGTTCACGGTGTCGACCAAATCCCGCAGTTCGCTGGGCGCTCGGATGTCCAACGACGCCCGAAAATTCCCCTGCCCGATTTGCTTGATGTGACTTTGGAGCTGACGCAGCGGTCGAAGGATGGTGTAGCTCGCAATACCCGCCAGTCCAACGCCGACGACAAGGGCCAGCAGCACCAGCTGCTCGGTGATGGCTTCCGCCTGAGCCGAGCTTTCCCGTGAACGGCTGACGCCCGCGCTGATGACGCCTTCGTGATAATCCACGTAATGGTCGAGCGAGGAGGTCATGTGGTCCATCACTTCATTGCGGCGCGCTTCATACTCGGGAGACACGGAGCCAGGCGTGCTGGCGGCGTTTTCCAACTCAGCGTGAAAGAGCGCGAGCCGGTCCTGCTGATAGCGCAGGGCCTGTTCCAGGAGTTGGCGCCCTTCGGGGGACGTGTCCTGGCGCAGAAGATTTTCGATCCCACGGTGGAATTCCTCCACTTCTTCGTCGAAGTGCTGAAGGAACGTCGGATCGCGGACGGCCAGATACTTTTTCTCACTGTTGAGCTGGTTGAAGGCTACGGCTTGGACGTGCTTGGCCTGCTCAATGGCCGGATAATGTTGGGAGGCGAGTGTCGTACTCAATGCAGACAATTGCCGCAGCTGAAACAAGGCGTAAAAGTTCACCCCGGCCATCACCACGATAATGAGCAGAGACGTCAGGACGATGCGCCAGAAAATCGACAGACGCACAAGCGAAGCTCCTTGTGAGACTACTAATAATGAAGGAACTTTAGGTGTAGGTAAATCCATACACTAATTTCATCTCTCACTCAAGAGTTAAACTGCATCCTCGATCGGCCCAACCAGGTAATCTTCGGGGCCAACAGAGCAGACGGTCTATTCGTTCCCCTTGGACTGCGAGGCGAATTGTCGCTGACGATGGGAGGACCGAAACAGTGATGCAAAGAGGTGGCCACGAAACAGGAGGATCGACACGGCCAGGGGCGGTGTGAACAGTAAGATAAGGTACTGAGCCAACTCAGGGCCGACACCGAGCGACGACAACCAACTACCAAGAATCGTAAAGGGAAAAATCAGAATTTGTGAGAAATCCAACCCGGCACCTCTCCCCACCCGGTGCGATAGGAGAAAAAATGACGTAAGGCCCCCCGGCGCCGCGACGAGAGGCAGCAGGAGGACGACCATGGGCAAGAACCATTCGATCCAGTTCTCCAGCACAAAGTCGTAGGCACGCTTGAACACATCCAACGGCGAGTCATGCGGCACCTGGTAGATGATTTCCGGGGCCGGATTGAGCAGGATAAATATCAACAACATCACCGCGTAGGAAATCAGTGGGCCGTTGGGATTCTGTTGGGTGCCCATGTCCAGCACCATGAGCGGAAGCCAGAGCACAAATCCCACTCCGATCACATCCCAGAAGTAGTGCCCGAAACTCTCGAGGACATCTTTGACCGTGATCGTCCTCGCATAGGACACCGCTTGCTCGATCAGACTGAGAGTTGCCCCGACGAGCAGAGCGTTCACGGCACCCAGAAGGAATCCGCCGGCCATGCCCAACGGCGCGGCGATCTGTTGGGCGAGGAGCAAAAGGAAAAGGAAGCCGATGACCGCGACGATGATT
>DASTFK010000099.1:0-2311 GCA_035719945.1 Nitrospira sp. | reverse complement strand
AATTGGACTGTCACGCTCTTCCCGTTCACAAAGGCCGCTGCGCGCCCCCACCGGTAAGACAGTGACCGTGCGCCGGTGGGAATTTTGATCGCGACCCATCGAGCGTCGGACCAAAACACGATGTGGCTCCCCTCTTGTTGTGAATGGACGGCACACCCATCCTCGCGCACCCACGCCGGCCCCTCGGGAAGCCAATGGACCGAAGCTTGAAGCAGACAATCGGGTCCATCGGCGAATGCCAAGACCAACCACGCAAAGATCTCGATGCCTGTCATCTGGAAATACTCCTTCCAGCAACCTCGGCATGACTACTTAAGCGTAGCACTCGGATATGGGATGTAAAGCCACAAGGAGCGAGCGCGGATCTGTTCAACGCCGGCGGAGAAGCCGAGAGACGATCTGGTGACCGGGAATCAGGTGAATGAACTAGACCTGCGCATGCTGCGCGGCATGGTAGGAACTGCGGGTTAATGGGCTGGATTCGACATGGGCAAACCCCATGGCCAAGGCCTCGGCTTTGAGGCGCGCAAACTCGGCCGGCTCATAATAGCGAACGACCGGCACATGCCCTTTCGTCGGCTGCAGGTATTGACCGATCGTGACGACGTCACATCCGGCCGCCCGTAAATCCTGTAGCACCGTGGAGATTTCGTCCGGCCTCTCCCCCATCCCAACGATCAATCCGGACTTCGTCCGGAGCCCCCGCGCGTGAGCTCGGGCCAAGAGTTCAAGCGATCGTTGATATTTCCCTTGCGGGCGCAGCGTGGGAAAGAGCCGCGGGACGGTCTCAATATTGTGATTGAGAATGTCCGGCCGTTCCCGGCAGACCGCCTCCAGCGCGGAGGCGTTGCCTTCGAAATCAGGGATCAGCACCTCAATCGTACAGCCGGGATTGCGTTCCCGGGTCAGGCGAATGGTGTCGGCAAACACGCCGGCACCGCCGTCCGCCAATTCATCGCGATTGACCGACGTGATAACGGCATGGCGGAGTCCCAACGCCCGCACCGCTTCGGCGACACGCCTGGGCTCCTCCGGATCCACCGCCTGCGGGCGGCCGGTCTCCACCGAACAGTAGTGGCACCGTCTTGTGCAGATATCGCCGAGAATCAGAAATGTCGCGGTGCGGGCATTCCAGCATTCCCATCGATTGGGACAACGGGCCTCTTCACAGATCGTGTGAAGTTTTAAACGGTCGATCGTCTGCTTGAGGTCGAGGTAATCCGGGCCGGTTTTTGCCTCGACTTTGAACCAGGCCGGAAGGCGTTCGGCTGAGGCGCCGCGCGAGCGGAGCTGCGTGAGGGGAATTAGCGTCATGCCGACAGGGTGTCCCGGTGAAACCAATTTCGAATGGCGGCGACAAGACCGGCTCCCCGCCTTACTGCAAGCGGCGGATCAGGGTATTCCACCCAGGACTCCCGGGAGCCCAAATAGGTCCCACTACTGAAACTGATCTGTGTCTTGAGCTGACGATATCCCTGCCCGTGCAGGGCCGCGATGAGGAGGTGGAGTGCGGCCTCGTGGGTGTCCGCCGGCTCCGTCACGACATGTGTGGCTTCATACCGCAGCGAAGCGCGGTACTGCTGAGCTTCTTGTCTCACTTCAACCGGCCGGCTGAAGCCGCGTTCGCGGGGATCGACGCCGGCAAGCTGGTAGGTGTCCTGAGCTGTCGTTCCCACGGTCAGTCCAATGCGCGGTAGACGGCGACCAGATCGCTCAACGCGCTGGTTTTCTGCTTGAGCACCTCGCGCTCGGCTTGGATAAGCTCGCGGTTCTTCGTGGTGAGGGGACTTGAGGTCAGGCAGGACGCGCCGAGGTTCAAAATCCTGTCGCATTCGTCGGTTAGCTTGCGTTTCACCACCGGATTGACAGACAGAATTTCCATCAACCCGAGGCGTGTTTGGGCGAGGTGGGTTTGAAGATCGCCATCCGGAGTACTGCGCCGGACTCCGTCGTCCAGACAGCGATCCAGATATTGGCTCAGGAACACATAGAGGCGAACGAGTGCTGCGGCGATTTCGAGCTGTGCGCTGGCGGAGGCTGCCATGGCCGTCCTTTCTGATCGGATGAAGTGCTATAACAGCGCTTTGACGTCAGTGCCTTCCACTTTGACTTGATAGGTTTCGATTTTCGCGGAAGGATTGTTGACGCAGACACCGGTCGTGACATTGAACTGCCAGCCGTGCCAGGGGCAGGTCACGACGCTCGCTTCCAGCTCTCCTTCCCCGAGTGGCCCACCCCGGTGCAGGCAGGTGTTGTCGATGACATGGAATTGCCCGTCGACGTTGAAGACGGCCAGGGCCTTGCCGTTGAC
>DASTFK010000098.1:0-2866 GCA_035719945.1 Nitrospira sp. | reverse complement strand
GCTAACTCAGTCGTTTGAATCTCTGCCGGTCCCTGCCTAACCCAGGCTCGCTCTTACCCTTTTCTAGAAGGCGTCTGGTCGCCTCCTGAGACTTGCGATGGGTGCGGCACCTTGTCGCTGCGGCCGCCAGGCGGTGGCGAGACGCACTGTTCGAGGGTCCGTTCGGACGAGGTCCGGGACGGAACAAGTTGCGGAGCCAAGCAGCGACATGGCCGTGCGGTTTTACCCATCGCCGGAGCAGAGGCGACCATTCGCCTTCAATTCGTCTTATTTGGGAAGGATGGGGTCGAGGTTGAAGGCGACGCTGATGCGGGGCGCCTTACCGATGTACGGAGCCACGGCATGGTACTGCCAGCCGGGGAACATGACGCATTGGCCTGAGGTAGGCGTGAACGAAATGGTGTTGCCGGCGTCGTGCAGTTCCGGAATCGCATAGCGCAGATAGGGCGCGAGCATGCGCGGCAGGCAGCCTCGCGGATCGAAGAGCTGCAGTTCCCCTCCGTTCTTTTCCGTCTCCGAGACATCGCCCGCATCCACATAATAGACGCCCGACCAGAAGGAGCCGGGATGGGCGTGCGAGCCGTTGCTGCCGCCGGACCGCTGGACGTTCGCCCAGATCTCGACCACCTGCCAGGCCGGCCGTTGGGTCGCCTTGCCGGTGCGTTCTGAATACTCGGTCGCCTGGGTGGCCACCTGGATCACGTACTCGAACAGCGTCTTGAGCGGGCCGCTCGCCCATTCCATCATGGACATGTCGTGGGGGGAGGACCAGCCGATGACTTCCCGGTCGTGATAGGCGGGCTCGGAGGCTTCCCGCGTCAGCACCGCCCGTTTGAGCTCAGCGTTGATACGTTCGGCCTCGGGAATGGAGAACACGAGCAGCGGCGTTGAGAAGATCGGACGGACGTTGAGTTCCAGTTCGCGGGCCATGGGCTCCTCGCTGCGCGAGGATCTGCAAAGGTCTGATAACTGCGCAGCGTCTGAGAATAGGCGGCGCGTGGCGGGCAAGTCAAGGCAAGCAGGTGAGTAATGCGCTAGACCTCGATCTGAAAATCGCTGGTTTGACACGGGCTTGTTTCTTGACCTAGAGTGCCCGCTATTATGGCGGCCGAGCGTCGCTCGCTGAAATTCTATCAAGCGGATGTATTCACGGCTCAGCCCTTCGGCGGCAACCCGGTTGCGGTGTTTCCCGAAGCTCAAGGTCTCACCGACGAGCAGCTTCAGCAGATCGCCCGCGAGATGAATCTCTCCGAGAGCGTCTTCGTGTTTCCACCGACCAATCCCGCGGCCGTCGTCCGGCTGAGGATTTTCACACCGACCCAGGAAATTCCCTTTGCGGGTCATCCAGTCGTGGGCACCATGCATGTACTCGCGCAGCTGGGCTTGATTGCCACTCCTGAACCCGTGACTCGTGTCGTGCAGGAATGCAACATCGGGCTGTTTCCTGTCGATCTTCTGATGCGGGACGGCCAGGTCATGCGTGTCGTCATGACCCAGCCGGAACCGCAATTTCTCGAGCGCATCGGCGATACCGAAGACCTGGACAAGGTGGCGGCGGCTTTGGGGATTTCAAAACTCACGATCACAGATACGAAATGGCCGGTCGAAGTGGTGTCGACCGGCTTGCCCGTCTTGATCGTGCCGGTACGCACCTTGACGGCCGTACGCTCCATCAATCCCGATCCCTCCGCCATCGTCGATTTGTGCGGCCGGTTCGGGGCGAACGGCATCACCGCTTTTACGACGGTGACCGTGGAACCATTCTCGAATGTGCACTCGAGAATGTTCGCGCCGGCCATCGGCATTCCGGAAGACCCGGCAACGGGAAGCGCCAGCGGCGCCTTGGGCGCCTATCTCGTGCAGAACGGCATCGTGCCGATGAGCCCTAAGATCGAGATCGTGATTGAGCAGGGGTACGAAGTGGAGCGGCCGTCCAGGATCCTCGTGCAAATCGAATCCGACGGAAAGACGATTCACTCAGTAAAGGTCGGCGGACAGTGCGTCATGGTGATGGAGGGGACGTTGTCGTTTTGATTTCGATTTGAGTGAACAACTGTACGGAATTCTTGGTAAGATAACAGCGATCGATGGATAGAATAGAGCCGACGTTCTTTCCTATCGAGATCACACTCTTTGAAAGGAGGGAACCATGTCAGCAGCAGTCGCCAGCATCATGACCAAGCAACCCAAGTCGGTGGGCCCGACGACGTCGGTGGTGAGCGCGGCGAAAACGATGAACTCGGCGCGGGTCGGCTCGCTATTCGTCAAGAAAGGGAAGAAGTTGGTCGGCATCGTGACCGACACCGATATCGTCCGGCGGGCGGTGTCCTCGGGCAAGCCGCTCGGCAAGTTGACGGTGGAGAAGATCATGACAGCGCCCATCCGCACGATCGAGGCAAGCAGTCCAGTCGACGACGCGCAGGACATGATGGGTGATTACAGCATCCGCCACCTGGGCGTGACCCGGAACGGAGAAATCGTGGGCGTCGTCTCCGTGCGGGACCTGCTGATGCATTATAAGCGGTATGCGCAGTCGAAGATTCCGCCGGCGATGGGCTATGACGAACCCAAGATCGGGCAGGACTGAGGGATGCTGCCTGACTTCAACTTGCTCGCTGCGGCCTTGCTTGGCAGAAGGCGCCTGTTTCGGCGCCGGAGCGGGCGGGTGAAAAACGTCGGTCGTTTTGAACAGCCGAAAAGGACTGATGATCTATTTGGTTAACTCTTTAACCAGGTGGCCCAGCTCTGGGAGGATGAGTTTTTCCATCGCGAGGCGAACCGCGTTTTCTGACCCCGGAGTGGAAAACAGCACGCGGCCCTTGATGATGCCGGCGGTGGCCCGGCTCATGATGGCCGGTGAGCCGAT
>DASTFK010000097.1:0-8654 GCA_035719945.1 Nitrospira sp. | reverse complement strand
TATTGGAGCTCAATATTCCAACGGGCGCCCCTCTGCTCTATGAACTCGACTCGAGCGGACGGGTGACCAGCCACCGTTATCTGTAGGGCAGCGCGGTGCCGATCGGTCTGTCCCCAGCACCGGGGCGCTCAAACCCTCGCTCTTGCCTCCATGCCTGAGGTCCACGAGCATCTCTTTTTCGGATTCTCGTGGAGACCCCTAGTTGTCCTTTACCGGCGCTGCCTCCATTCTGTAAATCCAGCTAACGGGTGGTTCCGTAGGGGGAGAGACGAGTCCACCCTTCACCGATGGAGGTTCTATGAAGATCGCATTCTGTTCTCTCGCGCTCGGTTTGCTCTGGTATGTGGCCACGCCAGCCCTGGCGGACATGGGAAAGGATGCCGCTCCCTTGAAGGCGGCTTCCGGCTCAAAGGCGGAAAGTCACATTGCGGCCGGCATCGAACATTACGGCCTGGGGCATTGGGACGTGGCAAAAAAGCATTTCACCGAAGCCGAAAAGGCGGATCCTCAGTCCGCTGAGGCGCACTACGATCTGGCGCTGGCGCTCGACAAGGCAGGAGACCATAAGAGCGCAACGGAGCACTTTCAGCGAGCACATACACTCGGGAAAGACAACGTGGAGATCCAGCAGTCGGAGATTCTGAGGAAGCACCTCAAGATGTAGTGGGAGAGCTGCGGCGGCCGGTCAGGCAACATTGGCCGGCCGCCACCTGAGTCCGGCGTTCAACAATTCCTGGAGCAGCTCATCGTACTCGTAGTCGGCGCTCTCCGCGGAATCGGCAAAGTCTTCATTGCGCGCGATTTGAGGATTCGGATTGGCTTCGAGCACATACAGGGCCCCCTGCGCGTCCATCCGCAAGTCGATGCGGGCGTAGCCGCTCAATCCCAGTGCGCGGTACACCCGCTTGGCAAGGTACTGAATCTCCTCTACCTTTCCAGCCGGAAGATTTTTCGCCTTCTCCGAAGTAATGCCGTACTTGTCCTGATACTTTCGACTCCACTTCACCCGTTCAGTTGCAATTCTGCGGGTGTCTTCGGGCAAGTTGTCCATCTTGAGTTCCCATACCGGCAGCGCTTGAAGGCGGCCGTTGCCGATCACACCGACATAGAGCTCCCGCCCCTCGATGTAGCGTTCAATCAGCGCCCCGGTACCCACACTTTCGTGAATGAATGCCACGCGCTCTTTCAGTTTCCCGTCGTCTTCCACGATAGATGCCTGGGAGATGCCGAGCGACGCTTCTTCGGTGATTGATTTGACGATCAGCGGGAATGAGAGCCACATCGGACGCTTGACCGTCCGGCCTTGGGGCGCCACCATAAAATCCGGAAACGGAATGCGGTGAAACGAAAACAACTTCTTTGCCAACACCTTGTCGCGGGCCAGCATCAACCCTCGAGGATTGCAACCGGTATATGGGATATGCAGCAGTTCCAAATACGAAACGACATTCTGGTCGTACACGGCAAGCCCGTCAAATTCTTCAAGCAGGTTAAAGGCGATGTGGGGACGCCATTCCTCAATGGCGGCTCGAATGACGCCGAGATCGCTCTTCACCCCAAGCGGCTTGACGTCATGTCCCAGTGCCCGCAGGGTGGTCACGACATCGTATTCCGTTCTCCACTCGGCCTTGGCCGGATCATGACCATTGAGGGGGTCAGGCGGGACCAAGTCTCCATGCATCAGGACGAGGACGCGTAGTCGTCTCATACCGCCACCTTGTGACGCCCGCTGCGCAAATAATTCATCGTGTGGACCGTCAAGAGGATCGTAAAGTCGAGTTTCGCCTGTTCCTCATCAATCGGCAGGCGCAACTGCAGCTCGCGGCACCGTGCGATCATGTCTTCAAGCACTTGATCGATCGTGTATTGATACTCACCCGTCCAACTGGCAACCTTGCGGCGGACCTCACGCCGAAATCGTTTCAAGAATGCGGCGGCGCTCATTTTGTCTCCATGGACTGAGTCATCCGAAAAGAGCCGCTTCAAATCCGGATCGTACGAGGACGATCTCGCAACTCCATAATGCCCGCGCTTGCGCGCGTAGTGCTCACGCAGAGTTCGCTTGAGCAAGGGCAATGGATCCACCTGCTCTGTTGTGGTTACGACCGGCGGCACACCGGCCATTCCCTTCATGAGGCTGTCCATATATTGGAGCTTGCGCATGACGGGCCATCCCTTGTACCGGTCGGCCCACAGCGAGTTCGGCGTTAACCACACGGCGAAGGTCTCGGCAAAGTCTTCATCCGGATGGCTTTGCGCATACCACACATCCAGGTGCCGCACAAAGCTGCGGCTGGAGGGCCGCGGGCTGTAATACTTCGGGTATGGGTCCGAAGAGCGCCCGAAGATGCGTTGTCTGCTACGCGAGCGGCGGATCCGATACGCATTCTCGATGGCATGCCCCGCCTCATGCCGGAGGATGCGCATGCACCACTCCGCGGTGCCGCCTTCGACTTCGAGCATCTGTGCCAGTTCGAGTTTCTCCAACCGCGGATGAGCAAGATAGAACGGGATGGCTATACCCGGTACGCCGTCGGGCGTGAACCATTCGTTCGAAATCCAGAAATGAGGACGAAAGCAGAGGTACTTGGCCTCAAGTTCCTGTTCGAGTTGACGAATATGGCGCGACAGAAAGGGGCTCTCGATTGTGACATTGAGACGGCACATGGGAAGATCGAGTAGCTTTTCATCGGACCAAGACACCCACGCGGGCTCGCGCTGACTCAGATCAGAGGGCGTTCGGTTCTGCGGACGCGTCATAGCTTCCCTCGACATTATACACCTACTGAAATATAGCAGGTCGAGCGTCGGAGAGGCCCTGGTCGATTGAACCGAGGGAGAAATTGTCTCTTCCGTCCAAGAATGCACCGGCAGCAGCAACATCAGCGGTGCACGGGTCGACGGCGGCAATGCACCACCAGCATTCGACAGCGGAACGATCGAACGCGTAGAATACGCTCTCATGTCTCCGACCACTCGTTTCCATACGATACTGCCAAGATTGGACGACGCCACTGAACAGTTGCAAACGCGATTGCTCCGTCAAGTCGGACAAACGATCAGCGAGTATGGTTTGATCGAAGCCGGCGACAAAGTCATGGTCTGCGTCTCGGGCGGGAAGGACAGTTATGGTCTGTTGGATCTACTGGTCGTGCTCCAGCGTCGGGCCCCGGTCCGGTTTGATCTCATCGCCGTCAATCTGGACCAGAAGCAACCCGGGTTCCCCGCACAGGTCTTGCCGGAATATCTCACATCGGTGGGCATTCCGTTTCGCATCGAAACGCGGGACACCTATTCGATCGTCAAACGGCTCATCCCTGAAGGACAGACGACCTGTTCACTCTGCTCGCGGCTGCGTCGTGGTCATCTCTACCGCGTCGCCACTGAGCTCGGGGCCACCAAGATCGCTCTGGGCCATCACCGTGACGACATTCTCGAAACGCTGCTGATGAATCTGTTGTTCACTGGAAAACTGAAAGCCATGCCGCCCAAGCTCCGTTCAAAAGATGGACGGCATCTCGTCATTCGTCCGCTCACAGCCGTCCGCGAGGCCGATCTCGCCCTCTATGCGGAACGGCGCGGGTTCCCGATTATTCCCTGCGATCTTTGCGGCTCCCAAGAGGATCTCAAACGAAAGCAGGCGAAGACGTTCCTGCAGGAGTGGGAACGCCGTGCGCCCGGCTGTACCGACAGCATGTTCGCGGCGCTGTCAAACGTTGCCCCATCTCTCCTGCTGGACGGGAGACTTTTCGATTTCCGCTCTTTGGCCGTGGAGGATGCCGTCCACGGAGATGAAGACGTCTGGTTGGATCAGGAAAGCGCCTAGCTCTTCAACCTGCTCATAAACAGCTTGCGAAATTTTGCGACCTTTGGCTCCACCACAGCCGTGCAATACCCCTGAAACGGATTTCGCGCAAAATATTCCTGGTGATAGGGCTCGGCTTCATGCCACGTGGTGGCGGCGACGAGTTCTGTCACGATCGGATTAGAATACACATGATCGCGAGTCAATGACACCATCACTTCCTCAGCGATTCGCTTCTGCCCGGGGCTGTGGTAAAAAATCGCAGAGCGATACTGAGTGCCGACATCATGCCCCTGACGGTTCATCGTGGTCGGGTCATGAATGACGAAGAAGATCTCCAGGAGTTCACGATAATTGACCACGTCGGGGTCGAAGGAAACTTTGACTGCTTCAGCATGCCCGGTGCGTCCGCTGCAGACCGCCTCGTATGTCGGTTGCTCCGAGTGACCGCCCGTATACCCCGATTCCACCGTCCGTACACCCTTCACCTGATCGTAGACGGCTTCTAGACACCAGAAGCATCCCCCCGCAAGTGTGGCGACGTCTTCTCTCATGATGCGTTTCAGGCCTTTCTAGCATCCGCCAGTTTCGATTAACCGAGGACGCAACCACCGGCCGGCGTCGGCAACGGGCTCTCGATGTATAGCATAGGAAAAGGCACGCTAGCGAGGCAGGGAGGCAAGAAAGACCGGTAAGGGACTAGCGACTTTCGGGTTTGAGATTAGCGATCAGTTGCCTGAGCTTCGTCCGTTCATCCGGATGCATGGCGGTAAATTCCAGACCGAAGACATTTCCTTTGACCCATCGAACCTGCGCCTCGTCTATTCGCAACGGCCAACTCAGCCCTGGCGCGTAAATTCTACATTCAAATGCCGCATTGGACACCACTGGATGATCGGATTCAATGCGGCATCCACCATCCGAGAGGTCCAGGGTTTTTCCTTGCCCTTCGAGCTGCCCTCCCGAGAAGGTACTGCGAAACTGGGTCGTAAAGCGTGGGTGCAATCTCTTTTCTGTTCCGCGATCCTTTTTCAGTGCCTGAACTTTCACCGCCATCGATCCTCACCTCCACCATCGTGGTACCGAGCACAACTGACGCACCCCGACGCTCTCGCGAAGAGAATTTCGTCGGGGCGCCTCGATGCCTTCTTAAGGAGCCTATTTCTTCTTCAAGAGGACATGTCCGCGCCGATTGAGCTGATAGCAGGATTCGTCGCGTTCCGTGCAGAAGGGACGTTCCTTGCCATACGAAACAATGCCGACCTGCTTGGGATGGACACCCAGTTCGGTGAGATACATGCGAGCGGTCTTCGAACGTTTGTCCCCCAATACCATGTTGTAATCGGTCGTTCCTCGTTCATCGCAGTGGCCCTCAACCTTCAGTACCGCTCCTGGATGGTCCTTCAACCATCGGGCGTTATGATTCAATGCCTCCCTTCCGGAGTCTGACAAGGTCCACTCGTCATACCCGAAGAACACGTCCTTCAGACCTGCTTCCATGGCTGCTTGTTCTTCTCTTGTTAGTTCCGCGCGGTGACGAGTCCCAGCAGTTGCCGGTGAGATCGATGAAATACCGCCACCCTGAGCCAGGTACTCATCCCCTGGGTTCTGAGAAAATCCCCTCAGATCGCTGGGGTTGGTGCCTTGCGTGAGACCGGGGAAATTGGGATTGACGCCCTGGCCGTTCCATCCGGACGGACCTCCATCGCGGCTAGCCCCGGCTGTTTGGTCGCCATCCGACTGTAACCATTTCATGCCGCAACCCGATGCGCCCAATGTCATTACGCCCAAAGCCGCTACCAGAACGGTTTTTCCGAGACTGACCTTCATGGTGTCCCCCATCATTTTTGGGTGAAGCTGTGCTAAACAACTATAGCACCGCCTCCACGGACGAGCCGTTGGACCCAACAGAGGATGGCAACAGGCTGAAATATCGGGAGTTTTCCCTGCGTAACAGGAAAAGACGGAGGGACACTAACCGGCGGACGGGGATATAGCTTAGCGCTGAGGTCTTAGAACTGAACGGACCGGCGGTCAGCCCAACGGACCGGCCGCATCACTGTCCCCAACGCCGCGACCGCGCAAATCATCGCCAGCATCAGAAGACCCAGCATGAGGAAGAACGCAGCCCGCATATCGTGGAGGATGACGTGGTTCATTTCATTGCCCTCCTTGCTCCGATCAACATCTATCGGGTGTGCCACCCGCAGGTACAAAGCCAGGGAGATATCGGATCACGCTTTGTCAGCCACCGGCGGCAACAGGGGCAGTGTCTCGTCCATACCTGCCTCCTCCCTTGATCCGCGCCTCCCCCTGACGTCCCCTCAGGGGACCTCACGAGGTGTTGTCTATAGATTAACACTTTCGCGGCCCTCCGTCTTTAAAAGGACCTGGCTTCAGCCTACAACGAGACAGGGGAAAAATCTATGCAGCTTTAGGTGGGGAAGGCAGTGCGGAATGCCTCAGAGGTCGTGCCGAACCTGCCTCCGGAGCCGAGGCTCCGGAGATCGATTTGACGCTACGCTGCGTCGAGTTCAACATCCATGAGGCTGTCCAACGTGCGTTGGACAGCAGCTGAGAGGACCGGCTGCTCGACTTTGGGGATATACTTCGCCAGCTGGGCAGGGGAGTACACCCGTGCATGATACTCCTGCTCCAACTCTTTCCGAGCCTGGGCATTGCCTTTCGCGGCCAACCGCAGCAAGACGCGACGATGTTCGACTTCTTCCTCCACCGTATTCCACATAAGATACCCCCTTTATGGTTCCGCTAACACGCCGACTACCCGCAGATCTTGGGAGCCCCTTCCGTCGTCCTGGGCGGCTTGCTTGACTTGTTCAACCGCCTCATTTGTAGTCCGAAACACAGAAAGCAGGACAAGCAAGCCTAGCAGCAGAAGAACCAAGCCCACCGGTGTCCAGTCGCTGCGCCATTGCACCCGTCGGACTGCTCGCCGAGTGGATCGCCTTTGCAGCCAGAGGGAATGCCCGACCTGCGGATCTTGCGGTAATGGAGCCATGGATGTCTCCCTCGAAGGCGCTGTCCACGCTGCTCGCGATACCCTGCCCATCAGCTAGGCAAAGCGCATGCCCTCTTTCGAATCGTCAAAAAGGTGGGAAGAACCAATGATTTCCTAGGTTGCCCTGTTTAATGGGATAACTTGTCCAGGGCCAGGAGATAAACTGTCCTGTCAGAGAGATGT
This sequence comes from Nitrospira sp., assembly GCA_035719945.1. GTDB lineage: Bacteria > Nitrospirota > Nitrospiria > Nitrospirales > Nitrospiraceae > Nitrospira_C. The sequence continues at coordinate 1,647 of DASTFK010000097.1, read as the reverse complement.
TCTTAGCTCGTTCCCATTCACGGCTTTGACTGTGCTCATGTTCCTGTACTTAGGGGTCTGCTCCGCAAGTCTTCGAAAGAGCCAGAGAGGAGGCCTATAGGGATCTCAGATCCTCCGTTGATACTTGCCATTAGGAAAACTTTACGTTGCCAACTCAGGAAGTTTACCTGGGTTAGAGAGCCTTCTTACATGGCGGGATTGCGACCATGCTACCTTCCTTAGAGGAGGTAGAAATGTCTCGTAGGCGAATGCGACGGAACGATCTCATTTGGAGTGGCAATGACTGGCGTCGAGGGTGGGAAATGGCCCTGATGCGGATTCGTGGGGTACCTACGGCAGTTTCAGAGAAACTAGCCTATCTTCACGCGATCGATATGCTCGACGGCGCCTTTGTGAGAGGCGATGCCTTTCAATTTCAGCTCGGGATTATTATGATCTTGGATTGTTGCAACGAAGCGATTGAAGGCGGCGACTGTTCTCAGTGGTGGGTCGACTAGCAACAAACGCTTTCCTGACTTCCTTCCTCGGTGCTAACTCTGGTCATCCATATCTCCGGAACTGACTCCGCATTCTGAACTGGCCGCTAACTTCACATTAAAGGAATGCACTGCGGCTAGGCCGTTCGACCTACCTCCCGGCAAATTCTTGGTGCGCCCGGCAGGAATTGAACCTGCGACATGCGGGTTCGAAGGCTGTTTGGGCCTAAATTACGAACTCCCTGTCTGGTCTCTGGTTTCCCGTTTTTATCACACATTTCACCGGCTTGGACGCTTCTATGTCTTGCAGTCAATTCTGTTCGTTTTAGTCATTTTCGCTCTGTTCGAGCACAAAATAAGCACACCAAGACCTGCGGGTTTCTGTATCCACGGGTCGCACGAAGACCTGCGGGGGTAACCCTCCTGTATCGGACTATAGCTGGAAGCGTGGTCCAAAATGCCTCTTGAAACTACAACAATCAGCCATTGATTCATCGAGGTCTTTTTAGGCACTTTAGGTGGTCAAATTTGAGGCCAGCGCTTGGGGGTGGGGTAGGATTCGCGCCGCCGGAGCAGGGCGCCCGGTACCTTTTAACTGGTCGATTGCCACCTCAATGAAAGTTTTATTTTTTATCCCTTCACAAGCCGATTCCGCCTAGTCAGTTTTTTGGACCGATCCATATCGGTTCGGCCCTGTTTCACTGATAGATGGCGGCATAACAAGAGCAATATTGATCAGACTACTATCCATTTTAAAGACAGAATGGTCGACACGGTATCAAATATACTAACGCTTAGTATCGCTTTCTCATATCGTAGGTGAAAACCATGAACGTGGATCAGTTAAAGGTAGACTGGCTGGGGTTCAAAGGCGATGTCAAACAGCTATGGGACGCGTTTGATTTGTGTCAAACAGAAGGAAGCTACGAAAAAATTACCAGCATGCTTCAGGAACGGTACGATAGTAGGCGGGTCAGCTTTATCCGTGAGCGGTACAGCGAGAAGAAGAAAGAACTCATAAGCTGGACCGGCCAGTGGCATCGTAAAAAAGGTTCACTTTACTAGGATCTGGTACTTTGTCGTTGCTGTAGTTCTTGTTACACAGGCCGCAATGACTTCGACAACGCATGCTGGTGACCAGTATGGCTTTAAAGGGCTCGCTGTCAGCCTT
>DASTFK010000096.1:0-2666 GCA_035719945.1 Nitrospira sp. | reverse complement strand
GTCCCTCCTCCGCAGCGTCATATTTTCATTAGTCATTCTGAGCACGATCTCCCAATTGCGCTTGACATCGTCCAAACGCTCGAGGCCGACTTTTTCAAATGCTGGATCGCGCATAGAGATATTCCGCCTGGCTCTACTTGGATGGGCGCCATTGTCGATGCTATCGTTGCAAGTCAGATGATGGTGGTGGTCGTTTCAGCGCACTCTCAGGCTTCTAAGCACGTTCTCCGCGAGGTAACGATCGCTGATGACGAGAAAGTGCCCTTTGTACCGTTCTGCATAGATAACTCGACCATGTCTAAGGATTTTCGCTTCTTCTTTAGCACAGCGCAGAGACTCGACGCACTGGGCCATTCGATGACCAGCGCCCTCGCTTCGCTTCGGGAGTCCGTGGCCAAGCGACTGCGACCGTAATCGACGCTTAGTCCGGACATCCGGATCGCTCAAGCGAAGATAGGTAATGAGCAACGCCGCTGTGTTCAGCAACCGGCTCGCCCGGCGTTGACAACAGGCGGGCTCCAATCAGCTGGAAGTGATTGGTAAGCTCCTACCCCCCTTTTGACTATGCTCGTCGGAGCCCCTGGAGTTGGCGTAGCCAACTCACCATCTGGTTCCAACTGGTGAAAATCTGGGTCACCACTTTCATTCAGGATTTCGCAACTCTTATCGTAGGCATCGGAGAGTTGACCCCGGTCCAGCCGTTGTCCTACTTCCTCTTCGGTCCCTTCGCCGTGTACCGCGCGAGCACGAGGTTGTCGAGGTGGAGGTTCCGGGTCCAGATGAATTCCGCATCGCCGAACAACTGAGCGTAGCTGGTGTAGGACTGCTGATTTGTGACTTCGACAGGCCGCCAGAAGATCGCGAGCGGCCACCGGGAATCATTGAAGCGCGGTGAGTTCCAGTCCGCCGGGATCGGGAAATGCAAGGCCTTGCATGTCTCCGGTTTCATGCCGCAGGCCGGACGGACCGACTGTGAACAGAAGCTGGAATCGCGGCCCGCTTCGGTGACTCGGACGCAGGCGGGATCGTCGAGCGGCGCGATGTAGAACGTGTCTGCCCGCCAGTCCGTATGGGTCCCATTGCCGTCGCTGAAGTAGGCGATCATTCCCGCATCGCCGACATTGAAGACGTTGTATTCCATCCCGATGCCCTGGTGCGTCTCCCAGTCAACTCCCATGATGGCGTACGTCATCGGATACTTCGCCTTGAAGCGGACCACGCTCGTGTTGAACGGCGTCATCGCGATTGAATCGCGCGCGATGAACTTGCCGTTCACGTACAGCTCGAAATAGTTGTCGGCATGGATGAAGCCCGTAATCTCCACGCCGTCGTTGTCGACCACCACCGTCTTCAATTGCGACACGTAATCGGGATTGTCGCCGGGGCCCACGCAATTGTTGTAGACATCAACCGCCATGGCGCCGTCGCTGACCACCGGCGCAGGCGCAGTCCACTTCTTGCCATCGTCGGATGTCACGGTACCCACCCGGATTGGGAAGACGTCCGGCTGGACGTTGACGTTTGTGGAGCAGCGCGGCGGGTATCCCGGTACCGGTTTGAGGTCAGTGGCGAACCCGCTGCTGACGGAGCCCTTCTCGACGGCTCCTGAGCCACTCGTTGCAGACCTGGCCTGGCCCGCCTGTAACGACTGGTTGGCGACCAATCCGACAAGGAGCGCGAGACCGGCGGCGATTCCGATGCATGTCTTCACGCGCATCGTTGTCCTCTTTCGCGGCTTCAGAAGCTGAAGGGGAGACTGACTCGACCCGTCATGGGATCCCGCACGCCGCCAGCACCGCCACCACGGTCACGATCCGGTGCGGCTTCATGGCCCGCACGGCACCATCCTAACCCGACGGTGGATCCTCTACAACGGCAGCGGACTTGAGCAAGCCGCGAGAGCGAACCATTGCTTGCAGCACTCAACACTTTGAACGTCGGGTGTTCGGTCAGCACGCGGGCACACTGCAACCAGATTGCTGCCAGCAACGTTTGTGGAACGGGAGACCGCGCATAGGAATCGAACCGTGCCACCGCCGGATCCCAGTCTGGACCGTCGCAGGCGGTGCGGCGTATGCGGGCACCGCGACCTGCGGTCATCGTCCAAGACGACCGATTCGACGCCAACGACTCGATCGTCGTGTGCCCCTTGACCACCGATCCGACGCCAGCACCGATCTTCAGGCTTCCCATCCAGCCGAGCACCCAGAGCGGTCTGCGTTCGCCATGCCGAATGAAGGTGGATAAGTTGACCGCTGTGCCGAGGAGACGGCTCGGAAGGCTGGTCGGATCGCTGACCTCCGAAGAAAGGAGGGCGCTCAACCGCGCCATCTTCGTTTTTCTGGGTCTCTCCGGAACAGAGGCGGAGAAGGGGTAGCCCCTCACGCTGCACTCTTGAGACGGTCCAACCGCCGTAGCCAGTCCGTCACGTGGTTCCAACTCGCGAAAAGTTAGGCTCACTTCTTTCCTCAAGACTGTTGGGAATTTCGCGCCTCTGGATTCGTCGCTATCCGGCTGCGCCGCTTGGACGTGCCAACTGATCCCGTTCTGAGCCTGTTGCGTCTGTGCTGCGACTTCGCCCCGGTGATCCCCATCGATCAACGCTCCTATGAGGCGGGCGGTTGTCAAGCTTCCGGTGTTTATGTGCGATCAAAGAGACACCTCCA
>DASTFK010000095.1:0-4635 GCA_035719945.1 Nitrospira sp. | reverse complement strand
CGATCTGGCGGTGTCCGGCTTTCAGCGTTTCGTCAAGGACTTTCCCGGCACGTCCCTGACACCGAACGCCCATTACTGGCTCGGCGAATCCTATTACCAGCAGAAAGATTACGCGCGGGCGATGCAGTCGTTTGAGTATGTCTCGACGGAATTCCCCGGCAACGAGAAGGTCCCGGCCGCGCTGTACAAGCTGGGCTTGGCCGCGGCGGAGACCGGGGATCTCGTAAAGTCGAAAAAGAATTTAAAACGGGTTCTTGAAGAGTTTCCCACCTCGGATGAAGCCAAGCTCGCCAAGAACAAACTGGCCGAAATCCGATGATGGGCAGGGTCTTTGGAGCGTAAGCCGGTGCCCGCTGCGCGCTGTTCGCCGACGATTCTGGTGCTTCCTGGCGAGGTGGTGAGTCGCATCGCCGCCGGCGAGGTGATCGAGCGGCCCGCAGCGGTCGTCAAAGAACTTGTCGAAAACAGCCTTGATGCCGGAAGCCGGCACATCGTGACCGACATCAAGGATGGAGGCCGCGCTCTCATCCGTGTCACCGACGACGGCGAAGGCATCAGGCGCGCCGATCTTTCTCTCGCCTTCGAGCGTCACGCCACCAGCAAGCTCCGCTCGGACGACGATCTCACCTCCATCACGACCATGGGATTCCGCGGTGAAGCGCTTCCGAGCATCGCCGCCGTGTCGCATGTCCAGGTCAGAACCGCCACGAGGGAGGATGCGCTTGGGGCACAGTTGTCCTTAGTCGGGGGCGTGCAGCAGGGACTCGCCGACGCGCCGCCCATGGCGGGCACGAAAATCGAGGTTGCAGACCTCTTCTATAACCAGCCAGCGCGAAAAAAGTTCTTGAAGTCGGTCTCGACTGAATTTTCGCACATCAGCGCGATTGTCCAGCAGGCCGCGCTGGCCTGGCCTGCCGTCCATTTCCGACTGACGCACAATGGTCACGAGATTCTGAACCATTCAGCGGTGACGTCCGATCGGGAGAGGGTCCTGCAAGTGTACCAACCCGGTTTTCTGGACAAGACGGTGGAGGTCCGCGGCCGAATGGCCGGCTGTACGCTCACCGGCGTGATGGTGGATCCGGTCCATGCACGCGCGTCCAAGACGCCTCAAGATCTGTTCGTGAATCGTCGTCCGGTCCGGAACGCGGCCGTATTCCATGCGGTGATGGAGGGATACGGGTCGTTGCTTCCCAAGGGCCATCATCCCACCTATGTGCTGTTTTTGGACATCGATCCGGATCGCATCGATGTGAACGTGCATCCGGCGAAACGTGAGATCCGGTTCGCGGATCAGGAGACAGTCCACCGCTTTGTACGTCAGACGGTGCGTCATGCGTTCAGCGGTGTGGAACGCAAACTGGTGCTTGGGACGGTTCCGGACGAGCCTGTGGCCGCTCCAGGGTTTCTCGGGTCCGTGTCCGCGCAGGAACGTCCGGTCTTGCTTTCAGGACCGGGTCAGTCGACCTCAGGCCAGAGTTCTGATTCGTTCGCCGCCACCGGCTCCCAGTCGCTGTTCGTCAGGGAAGCGGCGGCATCGTATTCAGCTTCGCCGGGCGTGGCGATCATTCCGCTCGGGCAAGTGCTCCAAACCTATCTGGTCGCCCAGGTGGGGCGTGAATTACATGTGATCGACCAACATACCGCTCATGAACGGGTCTTGTTTCAACGCCTCTGGCGTATGTGGATGCAACGAGAACTTGTCATCCAACCGCTGCTGATCCCGGAACCGATCGAACTCACCGTTGCACAGACGACACTCATGCAGAAATACATCGATGAGTTGGAACAACTCGGACTGGTGCTCGAACCGTTCGGTCCGTCCGCCGTGCTCTTGAGGGGCGTGCCGGCCGGGCTTGGCCCGGTCGACGGGGCCTCGCTCGTCCGCGAGCTGCTTGAAGATATGGCCGAATGGGCGACGGCCTCGTCATTGGATGAGCGGGCGCAGCCTACTCTTGCGACGGTGGCGTGCAAGAGCGCGGTTCAGGCTGGACGAACGATGACGCTCCCCGAGATTGAGCATCTGGTCCGTGACTGGGTGGATGAAGGATTGATGACGACCTGCCCGCATGGAAGGCGCACCGCGTTCCGTCTTTCTTCCGAAGAACTCGATAAACTTTTCGGCCGGACCGGATGGTCGTGACGAGCTGTCCTCTGCACGCCATGGCTTCTCTTACGGAGGGACAAGTCCGCCGCAAACCACTGGTGGTCATCCTCGGGCCGACCGCCGTGGGGAAGAGCCGTGTGGCGATTGAAATCGCGAAACGGCTCGACAGCGAAATCCTGACGGCCGATTCGCGGCAAGTCTATCGGGGGATGGATGTCGGGACCGACAAGCCGTCGGCCGCCGCCCGGCAGGGTATCGTCCATCACCTCATTGACCTGATCGATCCTGATGAAGCGTTCAATGCTGGTCTCTTCCGGCAGCAGGCCACCCATCTGATTGAAGCGCTTCATCAACGGCGACTGCTGCCGCTGGTCGTGGGTGGCACGGGCCTCTATGTCCGGATCCTCTTACAGGGGCTGTGCGAAGCGCCACCGAGCGATCCGCGAATTCGGGCGCAGTTCTGCGAGGAAGCCCGTGAACAAGGGCACGAGCATTTGTATGCACGCCTGGCATCGGCTGATCCGGTCACCGCGGGAAGACTGCATCCTCGTGATACCTCGAAAATCATCCGAGCCCTGGAGGTCCATCATCTCTCCGGCGTCCCGATGTCCTCGTTCCAAGCCGAGCACGGCTTTTCCGAACGGCCTTTTTCCGCACTGGTGATCGGCCTGAATCGGGAACGGGAGCAAGTGTATCGTCGCATTGAAAAGCGCATCGACTGGCAGCTGGCCAACGGGCTCCTGGAAGAGACCCGTCATCTGCTCGCTCGAGGCTACCGGCGGGATGATCCAGGCCTCACGGGACTCGGCTATCGGCATGCGGCCGCCTATTTGTCCGGTGAATGCGATCAAGCGGAAATGGTCAGGCTCTTCAAACGCGATACCAGACGGTTCGCCAAGCGGCAGATGACATGGTTCAGGCGCCAGGCGGAAACGGCCTGGCTGATGATCCCTGAATCCGAACCGCTCGAAGAAACGGTGGCTCGCGCGATGCGGCTCATCGATTCGTTTCTCTCGGCGCTTGATGCGGTCGAGGAAACCCCAACGTCATAAAGGCGCAACAAGGAGACGGCAGACATCATGGCCAAGCGGACGCGGACGGCCCGTGCGGAAATTGGCATTATCGGCGGAAGCGGGTTATATGACATAGACGGGCTCCACCAGGTCAAACGCGTAACGGTCCCGACGCCGTTTGGCTCACCTTCCAGTCCGGTCGTGCTCGGTGAATTGGACGGTGTTCGAGTGGCATTCCTCTCGCGGCACGGCCATGGACACCGCTTCAGTCCATCCGAGATCAACTATCGCGCGAATATCTATGCCTTGAAAGCGATCGGCGTGCGTCGGGTCATCTCGGTCAGCGCGGTAGGCAGCATGAAAGAGTCGATCAAACCGGGCGATGTGGTGCTGCCGGACCAGTTCATCGATCTGACCAAGCGACGGATCTCGACCTTCTTTGAGGGCGGGATGGTGGCCCACGTGGCATTTGCCGATCCGGTCTGCGCGTCGCTCGGCACGTCATTGTTGGGAGCCGGCCGGTCAGTGGGGGCCACCGTTCATCAGGGCGGCACCTACCTCTGCATGGAAGGTCCGCAATTCTCCACGAAGGCGGAGTCGTATTTGTACCGCCAGTGGGGCGTGAGCATCATCGGGATGACGAATCTCCCTGAGGCGAAACTTGCCCGCGAAGCCGAACTCTGCTATGCCACGGTCGCGTTGGTGACCGATTACGATTGCTGGCATCAGACCGAAGAGCCCGTCACGGTCGAAGCAATTCTTGCGACGCTCTGTCAGAATGTGGCGCTGGCCAAGCGGCTGCTGCGAGCCGCCGTCAAATCCGCCGCATCCGTGACAGCCTGTTCATGCCAGCAGGCGCTCCAGCACGCGATCGTCACGGCCCCAGATGCCATCCCGGCTGGGCTTCGCCGAAAGCTGGCACTCTTGACCGAACGAGTGCTTCTCCCTGTGAAAGGAAAGCGGTGAATCATGGGTAAACTGTTGGTTGTCGGGTCGGTCGCATTGGATACGGTGAAGACGCCGTTCGGGGAAGCGAGCGAGGTGCTCGGCGGATCTGCGACGTATTTCTCGGCGTCGGCAAGTTATTTCACGAGCGTCGATCTCATCGCCGTCGTCGGAGAGGATTTCCCGTCACAGCACCTGGCGTTTCTGAAAAGCCGGAATATTGACTTGACCGGACTGGAGCGCCGCTCCGGGGCGACGTTCCGCTGGAAGGGCGAGTACAGTCACCAGCTCAACGAAGCCCACACCCTCGATACGAAGCTGAATGTGTTTGAAACGTTCCGCCCCAAGATTCCCGAGTCCTATCGGTCGCCGGAGGTGCTGTTTCTGGGCAACATCGATCCGGAGTTACAGCTCGATGTGCTCACCAAGCTTCCCCGGCCCCCCTTGGTGGCCTGCGACACGATGAATTTCTGGATCAACGGCAAGCGGGACGCCCTCTGGCGGGTGCTCGAAAAGGTAGACATTCTCATCATTAATGATGGGGAGGCGCGAGCCCTCGGGGGAGATTCC
>DASTFK010000094.1:0-4808 GCA_035719945.1 Nitrospira sp. | reverse complement strand
ACAGCGTCATTAGGTGCTGATGCTTCCGTGACTTCACGATACATGTCATCCCTTCCAGCCAGGTTCTTACCACTTCTTCCTAAAGCCGATGAAAAATAGCGTTCTTCATGGTCTCGGGAATGCTCTTCTCGCGTCCGAGCTCCCCCCACCCGTTGACAACTTGTCCCCAAATTTTCCTTCTCCGGACAGCTTGTCCGGTACATGCGGTACCTTCCTTGGGATTAACGCACCTAGGAAAGGCCATGGCTTTGTTTACGTGTTGGTGCAGTTCTTGCTGACGCCTGTTGTCGCCTGACACGACATCCTACAGGGTCGGACGAACGTCCGCTCCCGAGACCATCATTATGTAAGTCCCGATCGAGGAAGGGTTTATTATGCGCTCTTTTCTTCGTGCCATCCGCTCACTCATAGGACCGCGTCTTGGACTTACTCTAGTTGCAGGGATCGGTCTGGTCATCCAGATCCAATGCAGCGGAGGCGGAGGCGGAGACGGCGGGGACACCGGTCAACCGCCTGCTGGCGTGACTGGAGACGTCAAAGCCATCGCCCGCGAAAATGCTCTGCCTGGCACCGGCGCATGGCAAATCGGTACCCCATCGCAGAATGGTCAGATCGTCGCGTACAGCAACCGTGAGAGTTATCCGGCAGGTTCCGATGTAAGCATCTCCGTCTCAGCCAATCCCGCAGGACAATTCACGTGGAGGGTCTTTCGCATGGGCGGATACGGCGGCACGGGCGGCCGTCTCTATGGACAAGGCGGACCAGTGTTTGCTCCGACGCAAGCCAACCCCTCCTTTGATCCGACAACGGGTCTCGTGCGCGCCGGCTGGCCGGCCACGTTCTCGTTCTCAACCAGGAACAGTGACGGAAGCCCATGGCTGACCGGCGTCTACGTTGTGCTGTTGACGAAATCGGACGGCTGGCAGACGTATGCGATCTTCATCCTTCGCGATGACACCCGGAACGCCGAAGTGGCGCTGCATCTGCCGACCGCCACCTGGCATGCGTACAATGATTTCGGCGGCGAAAGCCTGTACGTGTCAACGCATGGCTTGACGGGGGGGCATGCGCGAAAAGTGTCTCTCGACAGACCCATCACGCTTGGCTTCGGATCGGGCAAGTTTTTATTCGAAGAGCATGAAGGAGTGATCTGGCTCGAGGACGCCGGCTATGACGTGGAATATTTCGCGAGTTCGGACGTTGGTGGACCCGTCAATCGCTTGGGCAGCCATCACATTTACATCACCCTGGCTCATGATGAGTATGCGACGATGGCCACACTTGACCGTCTCCAAGCAGCCTTGGCTGGCGGAACCAGCTTGGCCTTTCTGACCGGTAATACCTTTGCCTGGCAGATCCGCTACGAGGACAACGAGCGCACGATCGTCGGCTATAAGGATTTATGGCCACAAGATCCGGTGCAAGGACCTACGACGACGGGGCATTTCCGCGATCCACTTGTGAATCGTCCGGAAAACGGCCTCATCGGGGTCATGTCCGATGGCAGTGATAATGTCTCGAACGTCACGGGCCAACCCGGCGACTGGGTCGTCACCAATGCGAACCATTGGGTCTATGCAGGCACCGGTTTGAGCAATGGGAGTAGAATTCCTGGCCTCATCTATTACGAATGGGACGGTCTGGTGAACAACGGTGCGACTCCAGCCGGAATCACCGTGCTCGCTTCCTCCGTGGTTCCCAACAATGTCATCCCGACCAGCCGGCACGAAGCCACGATCTATGAACGACCACCGGCGGTGGTGTTCGCGGCAAGCACGATTTACTTCAACCAGCACTTGCGCACGCAGCCAGTCGTGGGGCAGATCTTGAAGAACGTGCTCACGCGAGCCGGTGCAAGCGCCTATGTCCCATGAGACGATGTATGAATGATGCGAGAGAGGTAAGGATGCGAAGGAACCCGCTTGCACCCTGGACTAGGCCGCCCGTGGCGTCTCTTCAGAACCGGCCTTCGGTGCAATCGCCCAGGCCTCGGCTTGTTGTTCGTAGCAGACCGGACAATAGGTGTGGCTCAAGCGGACGTCAACCGGTCGGAGATGCTGCTGCTCGAGAAAGGTCGACATCGGCATCCATTGGGAGGGCGTGGAGCCGGTCTGGGCGACATGTTTGCAAACACAGCAGACAGTCAATGTTGGAACAGTCGCCATAGGATCACCTCCTCGAACGACGGTCACTGTAGAGATCTTTTCAAGGACGTCCAACTAGGCGCTTCCCTAGGTGTCAATGATGCGAGTCCTGTGACAGAGTGACCCATGGGGAAGAGAGTGTGTTCCCACCAGTTGTTTACTGACAACGGTTGGCGCGGATAACCCGGCGAGATGTCGAGAGGTTATCGAGGTGGGTGAAGAACCGCAACGAAAGGAGTTCCGTGTGATCGCTCGCCCTTCTGCATCGGTCATGCCGCCTCCGCGGACGGGCCGCCTTGAGGCTCGAAATACTGAGCCAGTCCCATCGCTCGTCTCTTGCCGCTTGCTGCTGGCCGACGATCACACGCTGTTGCGACAAGGAGTCAAGGCGCTGATCGAGACCTACGGGGTCACCGTGGTCGGCGAAGCGGGCGACGGCCGGGAAGCAGTCCGCTTGGCCGAGGACACGCAACCCGATGTGGCGGTCATCGACGTCATGATGCCGTTGTTGAACGGCCTGGACGTCGTCCGCGAAATCCGGCGGGTCTCGCCCGGTACAAAATCGCTGCTACTCACCATGCACACGGATGATGCGTTCGTGCTCGAGGCGATGAAGGTCGGCGTCAAAGGATATTTGCTCAAGTCCCAACCGGTGACAGACGTCGTGCATGCCATTCGCGATGTCTCGAAAGGATCGTTCTATCTCAGTCCGGGCATTTCCCAGACGGTGATTCAGGCCTTTCTTGCCAAAAGCGACATTCCCGTTGATCCCTTAACGATCAGGGAGCGCGAAGTATTACAGCTGGTCGCACAGGGCATGACGACGAAAAAAGTCGCGGGATTGTTGGGCGTGAGCGTGAAAACGGCGGAATCGCATCGGCATCGAATCATGGACAAGCTGGATCTTCACGACACCGCCAGCCTCGTGCGATATTCCATTCGCCGTCGCTTGATCGAACCCTAACACCTTAAACGTTTCAGGCCGCCCATGGCAAAAATCCTCGTCGTCGAAGACATGGACAGCGTCGTCGACCTCCTCCGTACCCTGCTGCAGCGCGAGGGATTTGAGGTGGCCGTGGCTCAGGATGGACCGGAGGCGCTGGAGGCTGTGCGCCGCGAGAAGCCTGACCTGATGCTGCTCGATCTGATTCTGCCAGGACTCGACGGCCTGGAGGTGCTGCGGCGTGTCCGCCAGGATCCGATGACTGCGCACCTGCCCGTCATCGTGCTCAGCGGAAAGGATGAAGAACGCGACAAGGTGATCGGTCTGGAGATCGGCGCCGACGATTATATGACGAAGCCGTTTCAAGCCAACGAGCTGATTGCCAGGGTCAAGGGCAGGCTCCGGCGATCAGCCCCCACCGATCCCGCGCGGGTGCTGAAAGTCGGCTCATTGGAGATGGAACTCGACCGCTACCAGGTGACACTCCATGGGAAGCCGATCCACTTGACGTCCAAGGAGTTCAGCTTGCTCCGCGCATTGCTGATGACAAACGGGCGAGTCCTGAGCCGGGACGCGCTGTTCGAATCGGTGTGGGGAGCCAGCAAGGACGCAGATCTGCAGTCGCGGACCATCGACGTGCACATACGCAGCCTGCGAAACAAGCTGGGCGCTGAAGGCCGCCGCATCTTTACTGTGCGCAATGTCGGATACCGGCTCGATCCTGCTCTTCCCGAGAAGTAGACTCCGCGCCCATCGCCGAGCGGATCCCCGATGGTTTCATCGCCGACGCTGAAACCATCTCCTGCACATCGTGGATCGACGCCACAGGGTGCAGCCCCGTCTCGCGCCCGCCGGGATAATCGGTGCGGTTGACATAGCCGGCCGACCCTTCGAAGGAAATGACTCGTCCCGGGACGCCAACCACCACCGCATAATCCGGGATGTCATCGGTCACGACGCAGTTCGCGCCGATCGCCACATGATCGCCCACCTGAACCGCCCCCACGATCTTCGCCCCCGGTCCGATGTAGACGTTGCTGCCGATCACGGGCGTCCCCTTGCGCCGACCTCGATTCGCCTGGCCGATCGTGACGCCCTGGCTGATATTGCAATTGTCCCCAATCACGGTGCGTTCGTTAATGACGATGTCTTGGATGTGTCCGATATACAACCCGCGGCCAATTGAGGTCGAGTGTGGAATTGAGCAGCCGAACTTGTACTTGTAGTGCGTGAAGACCCGCATGGCGATGCGATACAGGGGCCAGAACACCAGTCGCGGCCGCCGGCTCTTCAAGTAGCGGCAAAGACGGAAATAAAACACATACTTGACCCCGTCACTGAATCGCTCGCCTCCGTCCGAGAACAAAAGATTTGTGAGCATATGGCACCATCCGGTTTCGCCGGTATGCCGATAGAGATCGACCCTCCAGAATTCGCGCAATTGCGCAAACGTCATCGTCGGGTGCGCGTTCAGCACTTTTTACGTTCCCCTTACGTAATGTTTCCCAATCTCACACAATCGATTTACCCATATTCACGCTCCGTTTGTCCAGCAGTGCTAGGGTTCCCCCTAGGGGTCTATCGTGCGCCGGAAAGGCGCCCCGCTCACCGGACAATCGGAGGATGCTCATGTCGAAACGCTCGCTCGGGTTCTTGTTGGGAGTACTGGTGATCACCGCGGCCTCGGGGGCGGTCGCCCAAACGACGTTTCCCGGTGGATG
>DASTFK010000093.1:0-3747 GCA_035719945.1 Nitrospira sp. | reverse complement strand
GATGGTGTCCACAGTATTTGGACCGGCGCTGGTTTCGGCCGTGCCGTCCCTGGTCCGACGATCCGAGCTTGTCTCAGCCAATGCGCTCATCCAGGGGACGAACAATATCGGCCTGCTGTTGGGGCCGGCTGTGAGCGGGGTGCTGATCGCGCTGATCGGCGCGCAACACGTGCTCTACGTGAATGCGGCCACGTTTTTCATCAGCGCGCTCTGTCTGATCCCGATTCGAAGCAGCGAGACCCTGCAACAGGAGTCGAAGACCGCGGCGGGGACGAAATCATTGTTGAGCGATCTATCTGTCGGCTTCCGCTTCGTCTTCAGCGACCGCTCGACCGTGTTCGCGTTGGTGACCATCTCGGCTCTTTACAACTTGGGAGCGAGTGCGTTCGTCTTCGTCCTGCCGGTGTATGCGAAGGAGTCGCTGCAGGTGGGGCCGGTGGAACTCGGCTGGCTCTGGTCTGCTCTCGGGGCGGGGATGCTCGCAGCGTCCTCATGGCTGGCCATGAAACGGCAAACCGATGTTCAGAGCCGCATGCAAGTCCTCGTCAGGGGAACGACCGTGGGCGGGTTGGCGGTGTGCACTCTGAGCATGCTGGAGTCTCCGATGATCGCGGCGGCATTTGTGCTGCTGGTGGGAGCGGGCGCCGCCGTGCTGAATCCCGTGGTGTGGGCACTGCTGCAGGAGGCCACGCCGTCGCACCTGATGGGCCGCGTGCTCACGACGTTCAGCACCGGTTCGATGGCGGCCGCGATGGTGGGCATGTCCGGCTTCGGCTGGATCGCGGATAAGATCGGACCAGCGCAGAGTCTGGTCGGGCTCGGGCTCGTACTCCTGCTGACGGCGCTTGTGGCGCAGTTCTCCCGCCGCGCCACAAACACGCACCAAGCGGCGACCATGCAGACGCTTGGGGCTTAAGGGCTGTTGATTCTTTGCTCGCCCAAGGCGCATACCAGCTTCTCACTCCTCTCCTTCTCCACATAGACTGCTTTCTCCGACACCCATGCTGATGAAACGCAACGGCATCTCTGCCGGGGATGTCATTCCCCTGGGAAACAGGGTATGGTCGGGAGAAGGTGTGGTGATGCCGACAGAGAAGCGCCTCCTACTGAGCCGTGATTTCGCCTTGATTTGGTGGAGTCAGGTGCTGTCTCAAGTGGCCGATGGCGTCAGCCGGCTGGCACTCCTCTGGTTCGTGTACTCCGTGACCGGATCGGCGCTGAAAACCAGCGTGATCGGCTTGCTCCAGACGATCTCGCCCATACTCCTCGGCCCGCTCATCGGCGTCACGGTAGACAGGCTGCCCAAGAAAGCCATTTTGATCATTACCGACGTCACCCGCGGGCTCCTCATCGGGTTGATTCCCTGTGTGCTCTCGATCGAAGTGTTTACGGTCGACATGCTGTACCTGCTGGTGTTCCTCTATGGCATCGCCACAGCGATGTTTGTGCCGACCCTGTCGTCCTCCGTCCCGTTTCTGGTCGACCGTCCTCGGTACGTCGCCGCCAATGCGATGCTCCAGAGTACGACGAGCATTGGCATCATCATCGGTCCCGCGCTCAGTGGTCTCGGGATCGCTTTTGCCGGCTCACAGGAAGTGCTTTGCGCGAATGCCTTGATCTATTTTGCGTCGGCGCTTTGCCTGGTGCCGATCAAGCTGCCGTGGAGCAAGCCCTCGCATCCGCAGGTCGGTGCGGTTTCGGCGACGTTCCAGGATCTGATGGAAGGCATTCGATATTCGCTCTTCTCCCAACAGACCATTCTGGTGCTGATTCTCTTGGCATCTCTGTACACGTTCGCGGCTGGGGCCTACACGACGTTGTTTCCGGTCTTCGGCAAAAAGATGCTGGCCCTGGGCCCGGTCGAAGTGGGCTATCTCTGGTCGTGGCTCGGCATCGGCTTGTTTCTGGTCTCGCTGGCGCTCGTGCCCTTGTCACAATGGGAGACACGCAGGCGAGTCCAAGTCATCGCGATCTCCTGCGTGATCGGAGGCGTCGCCCTTTGCGGGCTTGCCTGGACACAGAGCCTGGTGGTCGCGACGGTGCTTGTCACGGTCGTCGGGATGGGATTTGGGACGTGGACGCCGATCGCTTGGGGCATGATCCAGGAATTCGTGCCGGCCGACATGGTGGGACGCGTCATGGCGATCTACACCGCGATCGCCACGGCGACGTCGCTGGCCGGCATTTCTTTTTTCGGATGGCTGACGGAGCAGGCCAATGAATATATCAGCATGATCGGGATCGGGTGTGTGCTGTTCTTGCTTGGTCTTGCGGCAGCGTTGTTCAGCCGCCGGATTCCAGCTGCAGGCGATTCTACCGATGAAACCGAAGCTGACCCCGCGACGGTGGCGAGCGGGTTTGCGTAGGGATACCATTGCGTCCGATCGCGAAACCTTCCGGGGCGATCCGCGTACGCTTCGTCGGGTGGATCAGCGCACAGGATCCATTACCTGTGCGCCCTTCTAAAATTCCCTCAGTCACGGTTGAGACAACCGTGATTCTTCGGTCAGTTCCACCTTTCCTTCCTGACTTAGCGGAGCGGATCCTCGCCCCTCCGGTATGCTCTCGGACGCGAAGGTATCCCTTCGACCGCAGCGACAGGGGCCCAGCACCCATCGCAAGTCGCAGCGGCCTCCACCATCCACCCCGTCCATACTTGCCTCGCTTCTCTATTCATATATAATGCCCCCGTTCGTCGCGACGCACCTCAGAGGAGGAGAGAACACATGAACACGAGCTGTACATTCATGTCGCGTAGGCGGGCGGTGACGATCGTCATCACCCTTGCGCTGTTCATCGCATTGGGAGGGAATACTGCCATCGCAGACGACTCGGGAAGCGCGAGCGGAGCGGGACTGCAAGCGGCCAGCTGGCTGGCGACCGTGCCCTATGGCGCGGCGAAGGTCGTTTATGCAGTTAGTGGAGGCCTGGTTGGCAGTTTGGCCTGGGTGATGACGGGAGGCAACACGGAGGTCGCAAAGGCGATCTGGAGCCCGAGCATGACCGGCCACTATATCGTGCAGCCGCAAAACCTAACGGGCGACCGGGCCCTCCATTTCGTCGGGGGATCCGATTAGAGGGTCCGGCTGGGAAAGCGGCGTCTAATACCTGCCTCGTAAACTGCCCCATCTAGGCTGTGGCAACGGTCGTGCCCTCAGCGTCACTAACCGCGGCCTCGACTTTGTCGGTTCCTACTATTTTCGTGTCGAGGCTCTTTCTTCGATTCTCGGCGATCGTTCGATCAATGATTGCTCCGCAATTGAGGCATTTCCACGCATAGAAGACCAAGAAGAAATCCGAGAAGCGTGCCAACTCCATGAACCCTTTGCACTTCGGACAATCCATCTTTTCCCTCCTCCTAAGTGGTAGCGATGCAAAGCTGTGAGGAGGCAGAGCAATTTTCGCTCCTTTCGCTCAATCGAATGTTTTCAATGAGTTATTAGGGAAGCTTGTCAGCGGTAAACTACGTATACGTACATCTTCGTACAATGTTGTACAGCCAATGATGGTCTCCCAAGCTCGCTCGCTTTCTCTTCTCAATTGAGGTGGATGGTGGCCTCACTGTGACTTGCGAGGGGTGCAGTGTAGTATGGCTGCGTTCGCCGTAGGCGATGGCGAGACGCACTGTTCGAAGGTCCGTTCGGACGAAGTCCAGGACGGACCAAGTTGCGGAGCCAAGCCAGCGACAGGGTCATGCGGTTTCACCTCGCTTAAGCAGGAGCGACCATCCGCCTTCGATCTCCCTTT
>DASTFK010000092.1:0-4755 GCA_035719945.1 Nitrospira sp. | reverse complement strand
GGCCAGCGCGCAGGCGAGGTTCGCGGCCACGGTCGATTTACCGACCCCGCCCTTCCCGCTGCTGATGGCGATGACGTGTTTGACGCCGGGGATCAGGGTGTCTTTGCCCTGGGGTTGCTGGGCAGAGGAATGTTCGTCAGCCATGGCTGTGCTCCTTCCGCTACTGTCTGCATCATAAGCGATGGACGAGGGGAAAGAAAATGGGTCCATTGACCCTGGCAGGATCGCTCGGCCGGACCGTTCTACTCAGACAGGACGGTGGAATCCAGCCGGCGTAGGTTGGTCGCCAGCCCCAGCACGGACAGCGTGTAAATTGTCCACTTGGAAGGATCGATGTTGTACCAGCGTGGGCCGTTGCGGTAATCGCGCGCATAGGTATGGTGATAGTTGTGATAGCCCTCCCCGAAGGTGAAACAGGAGACGAGCCAACTGTCGCGGCTGCTGTCCCCCTGGCCATGCGGCTGCGTGCCGAACATGTGACAGAGGGAATTGATCGCGAACGTGGAGTTCAGGACCATGAACATTCGGAACATGCCTGCGAGCAGAAAACACCCGATGCCGCCGATCACGCCGCCGTGGAAATACCCCAGGACGAAGGGAAACGCGAGCCCCGAGATGACGATGGCGTGATAGTGGCGGTGCTGCCACATGATCATCGGGTCTTTCCGTAGCTGCCGCTCGTAATTTTCCGTCCGATGCGGGGTGTTGATGAAGAGCCACACGCAGTGGCTGTGCCAGAAGCCTTTCTTGGCGTTGTAGGGATCCTCTTCCTGATCCGTCCGTGCATGATGCCGAAGATGATCCGAGCACCATCGGAGCGCCGAGTTCTGGAGCGCCCAGCCGCCGGCCATCAGCAAAAAGGCTTTGACCCAGGGATGGCATTCAAAGCTGCGGTGCGAAATCAACCGGTGATACCCGACGGTGATCCCCAAGCCGGTCACGAGGTAGAGGATGCTAAACAGCACCCAGTCGAAGAGGGTGTACCCGTAGACATACCCGAAGAGGGGGGTGCCGATCAGCGTGGTGACGGCGACGAGGCAAAAAAGGATAAAGGTCTTGTAGGCAAATGGGCTCTTTCCAACAGCGTCCGGCATCCGTTACTCCCTGTATCTTAGGAACATGAGGTTCGTGAGTGTCACCGACTTCACCTGGCAGCGCGCGTCGTACGCAGATCTCTCGTCCGTCTTCTCCGACAAAGAGTCACTATCCGGTATGTGGGGAAGTGCACTTGTCTTATCTCTGGCCGGGACCGAGAAGTCGTGTTCCCTAAGAGTACCGAAGTAGCGGACTTTAATCAAGAAATTCTTTCCTCAAACGAAATGATCAGGGCAGCGCAGGTGTATACTGAGAGAAACAGACGCTCCCTACCCGGTTCACGAAGGTGTCCCGTGGCTGTGACCAACGACTTGGAGTCCTCTGTCCGCCAGATTGGCGAAGAGCTGGCCCGTCTCTCAGGGGGCCAGTCGCCTACCCTGTTCGAGCGACGTTGGTGGTCCCAAGCGGCCATCAACCTCGCCATGCATAACCTTGACTTCAAGACCCAGTTATTCCGGTTCATCGATGTACTGCCCTCGGTCACCGACGATCAGCGGATCGTGACGCTGGCTCAGGAGTATTTCGGGGCATTGGCCGATCAGGCGTTCGGACTCGGCTGGGGGTTGAAAGCCCTCGCGGCCACCGGGATGGGCGCTAAGCTGAGTGGGCATGCGATTCGTGCCCAAGTCGAACAGATGGCGCGCACGTTCATCGCCGGCTCGTCGGTCACCGATGCGACACCGGCCTTGAAGCACTTGTGGACCGAGGGCAAGGCTTGGTCGGTCGATCTGCTGGGCGAAGCGACGATCAGCGACCATGAAGCCGACCGCTATCGGGATCGCTGCCTAGAGGCTCTCGAAACGTTGGCGCAGGCCGCCCGATCGTGGGAGCGCGCTCCCCTGCTCGAGCAGGATCCCTTGGGACCCGTGCCGCGTGTGCAACTCTCCCTGAAGATCTCCGCCCTTTCTCCTCACTTGGATCCGATCGATCCGGAGGGCAGTTTCGACTCCGTGGCGCGGCGTCTCCGTCCGATCGTCGATGCGGCGATGCGGGCACCGGCCTCGCTGATCTTCGATATGGAACAAGCCGAAACAAAAGATCTCCTGATCAACAGCTTCACCCGTTTGTTCATGGAGCCGGCGTATCGAACCTTTCCACACGCAGGATTGGCGGTCCAAGCCTACCATCGAGCGACGACGCAGGACGTTGAGGCCATCCTGGCATGGGCTCGACAACGCGGAACACCAGTGACGTTGAGGCTGGTGAAGGGCGCCTACTGGGATTCAGATACGATCCGCTACCGGCAACGGGGATGGCCTGTGCCGTTGTTCGAGTATAAGGCGGAGACCGACGCAAACTATGAAGTGCTCGTGCGCACGCTCTTGGAAGCGAGCGCCGTGATCCGGCCGGCATTTGGGACCCATAATCTGCGGACGATTGCCTATATCGAGGCGATGGCCGAGCAGCTCCGTCTTTCTACGGCCACCTGGGAGTATCAAATGATCTTCGGCATGGCGGAGCCCTTCCAGGAAGCCGTCTTGCGGCGGGGACGTCGGCTGCGGCTGTACACACCGGTCGGAGAGCTGCTGCCGGGCATGGCTTATCTCGTCCGGCGTCTCTTGGAAAACACCTCAAACGAATCGTTCCTACGGAAGGAATTCGTGGAGTCCCAGTCGCTGTCGACGCTGCTGGCGCCGCCATCTCCAACGCCAGTAGACCGGCCTGCTGCTGTTCCACAAGGGTTTCGCAATGAACCGCTGCGGGATTTTTCCGTGCCGGAGGCGCGATCCGCGATTCAGCACGCGATCGACGACGTCAAAGCACAGCTTGGCAAGACTTGGCGTTCCGCCGCGGGCGGGCTGACGCTGAGCGGCCCGCTCATGCCATCGAATAACCCGAGCCGACCGGAGGAAATCGTCGGAATCGTCGCCACAGCCGCGGCGGCCGATGTCGAAGCCGCCGTGCGGTGCGCCGATCAAGCCTGGGCGGCCTGGCGCGCCATGCCTGCCGAGCGGCGTGTGGGGATCATACGGGCGGCGGCAGCCCTCATGCGGTCACGCCGTGATCGCCTCGCCGCCTGGGAGCTGCTCGAATGCGGAAAGCCCAGGCGAGAGGCCGATGCGGATGTCGCTGAGGCGATCGACTTCTTGGAATTCTACGGAGCCGAATGGCTTCGGCTCTCCGAGCCCAAGCGCCTGGGCCAGGAACCGGGAGAGCTCAACCATCGTCTGCTGGAGCCGCGCGGCCTTACGGCGGTCATTGCGCCGTGGAATTTCCCTCTCGCCATTCCCACGGGGATGGTGTCGGCGGCGCTTGTCACCGGCAATCCGGTCCTCTTCAAGCCATCGGAGCGCTCGCCGATCATGGGCCAGTTGCTTGCTGAGCTGCTGGTCGAAGCCGGCGTTCCCGAGGCCGTCCTGCTTTGTCTCCACGGAGGTCCGGAGATCGGGCGCGCCTTAGCGCAGCATCCGGCGATCACGACGATAGCCTTCACGGGATCCAAGAAGGTGGGCCTGGGCCTGCTGCAGGACACGGTCGCGGTTGTGCCGGGCCAGCGGATGGTCAAGCGTGTCATTGCCGAGATGGGCGGCAAAAACGCGATCATCATCGATGAAACCGCCGATCTTGACGAGGCCGTGGCCGGAGTGATCGCATCCAGCACCGGTTACAGCGGCCAGAAATGCTCGGCCTGCTCACGGGCCATCGTGCATGCTGCGGTGTACGACCTCTTTCTCAAGCGGCTTCAAGAGGCTGTCGCCAGTTTGCGGGTGGGCAATCCGGAACATCCCGGTACTCAGGTGGGGCCGGTGATCGACGAGCGGGCTCAAGCGAGCATTCTCGACTACATCAAGATCGGAAATCAGGAAGGGCGTGTGATGGTGGAGGGCCGTGTGACACAGCCGGGCTGGTATGTGGGGCCGACGGTCTTTGCCGATGTCGCTCCCACGGCTCGGATCGCACAGGAAGAAATCTTCGGACCGGTCCTCGCCGTCCTGAGGGCCGGCTCGTTTGAAGAGGCGCTGAGCCTCGCCAATTCGACCGAGTATGCATTGACAGGTGGCGTCTATTCACGCAGTCCGGCTCATCTCGAGATGGCGCGAGAGCGGTTCGACGTGGGAAACCTGTATTTGAACCGGCCCATCACCGGGGCGCTCGTCAATCGTCAACCCTTCGGCGGACACCGGTTCTCAGGGGTTGGCGCGAAGGCGGGAGGCGAGGACTACCTCATGCAGTTCGTGGTCACCCGAGTGGTCAGCGAGCAGACCCTCCGCCGGGGTTTCGCCCCGACCGAGTGACGCTTTGGTCGGCTTGATCTCGTAGGAATCCAGTTCCTCTGTGATCTCGGTGATTACGCCGCGGTCTTCGAGCGGCGAAAGCTCCTGCCGCTCCACGTACTTCACGAGCCCCACCTCTTTGGCAAACCAAGCCGTCATGACATCGGTGCCGGTGACCGTTCGCCGCGTGCCGGAGAGCTGTATCCGCATCCGCATATAGGCCTCGACTTTCACTGCGTCCTTGAACGTCCCCGCCTGCACGGTGACGGTCTCAAGCCCTGCGACCGTCGAGGTGCCCTGCGCATCAACTTTTTCATTCACGCCGTCACGGTCCATGTCCGTGCCGAAGTCCAAGCCCTTCTTGTCGAACTGCTGAATCGTCGAGGAGATTTTGATTGGAAACCGGACAATTTGATACGGAATAAGCTGTTTCTCTAGCGGAGTG
>DASTFK010000091.1:0-6398 GCA_035719945.1 Nitrospira sp. | reverse complement strand
ATGCCGAACAGGACCGGCTGGGCGACTTCTTTTGCAGCCGTGAGCACGATGGAACTTCGGCTGACGGACGCACTTGGTGGATGTTCGCTCAGATGGCGGTACACGTTTTCCACGACCACGACGGATCCATCCACCATCATGCCGATGGCGATCACCAGGCCTCCAAGTGACATCAGATTGGCCGTCAAGCCGACCTGATCCATGACGATGAACGTGGCCAACGGGGCGACCACGAGGGTAGCCGTGACGATCAGCGCGCTCCTTACATTGCCCAGGAACAGGAACAACACGACAATGACGAGCACGATACCCTCGAGCAGGGCCTTGTAGACCGTGTGAAGGGCCGCGACGATCAGTTCAAGGCGGTCGTAGAACGGCATGATGCGGAGACCGGCAGGAAGGAGTTTCTGCTCATGAATAGCCTCGATCTTGTCCTTCACCGACTGCACGACTTCTCGGGCGTTGCCTCCGCGCAGCATCAGGACGATGCCGGCGACCACTTCACGCTGCCCGTTCAAGACCGCGGCGCCGTGCCTTACCGCATGGCCGATCTGCACCTCGGCCACGTCCCTCACATAGACCGGGGTGCCGTGCGCCTCTTTGACGACGATGTTCTCGATGTCGTGCA
Organism: Nitrospira sp.; assembly: GCA_035719945.1. GTDB lineage: Bacteria > Nitrospirota > Nitrospiria > Nitrospirales > Nitrospiraceae > Nitrospira_C. Next base: position 5,770 of record DASTFK010000091.1, on the reverse strand, counting down.
ACGTCTTGATCAGGCCGATGCCTCTGACGATGTATTTTTCAGGTCCATTTTCGAGGATGTTGCCGCCGGCATTGGCGTTGTTGTTCGCCACGGCGGCGAACACGTCGTGAAGGGCGAGGTCGTATTTGCGGAGCAGCCCCGGGTCCACCATCACCTGGTATTGTTTGACGAACCCGCCGATCGAGTTGACATCCACCACGTCCGGTAGGCCCTTGAGGAGGGGACGGATCACCCAGTCTTCCAGCGTCCGTCGCTCCATCAACTCCGTCTCCGTGAGCTGATACTCCGGATCGTTGTCGTGCGGGCCTTCCAGATAGAACTGAAACACCTCGCCGAGACCCGGCGACTTGGGCACGAGTTCCGACCGGGCGCCGGGCGGCAAGCTGTCCTGCACTTCCAAGACACGTTCGAGGACGAGCTGACGCGCCAGATAGATGTCGACGTCGTCGCGGAACACCACGGTGATCATCGACAAGCCGACTTTCGACAGGGATCGGATGTCGGTCAGGCCGGGGGCGCCGGTCAACTGGAGCTCCAGCGGAAAGGTCACGAAGCGCTCAATTTCGGCAGGGGACAGTCCTTGAACCTCCGTCACGACCTGGACAAGGACGGTCGTGACGTCCGGAAAGGCATCGATCGCGATCGTGCGGAACGAATAGAGGCCCGCAACCGCGATGAGGCAGGCCAAAGCGATAACCAACACACGCTGGCGCAGCGCTAGTTCGAGAAAGGAGGACATGAGCTAGATTTGGTCGGAAAGCAGTTCGGACTTCAGCACGTACGCGCCCTTCACGACGATCGGTTCTCCTTCCTGAAGTCCGTCGAGGATCTTGATCATCTCCCCGTTGCCTTCGCCCAGCGTGACGTCGCGGGCCTCGAACGTGTGCGCATCCCGTTGCACAAAGACGAACCGGCGGTCGCGCTCCCGTTGCACTGCGCCTTCCGGCACAATCAGGACGCCGTGCTCAGGCAGCGAATGTACTCTGATCGTCGCGTACATCTCGGGTTTGAGTTTCCGGTGCGGGTTGGGCAGTTCCAAGCGCAGGTTCATCGTCCGTGTGGCCACGTCCAGCACGTCGCCGACGTACGTGACCTTCCCATGGAAGACTTCGCCTGGGTACGCCGTCACCAGTACCTCCACGAGCTGGTCCACGCCAGACTTATCGGTGCCCGCATCGGCCCGTATGAAGGTGATGTCTTTTTCCGGGATGTTGGCCAGCACCCAAACTTTCGAGAGATCAGCGACCGTAAAGAGCTTCTCCGTGACCTCGACGACCTCTCCCTTGGTCAGATTGCGCGCGATCACCCGACCGTCGAATGGAGCGGTGATGGGCACATAGGACACAATCTTCTGCTCACGATTGAGTTTGGCGATCTGTTCGTCGCTCATGCCCAGCAGCCGCAAGCGGTCTTCGGCTTCGCGTTTCTCCGCGCGCAAGCTGAGCATTTCACCCTGACGGCGCTGGGCCTCGGCAAGCCCGATCACCTTTTCCCTGAGCAGCATCGTCGCCCGCTCGGACGCCCGTTCCGCAACGTAGAGCTTTGCGATGGCTTTGAGATACGACGACTGCGCCATGCCGAGCTCGCTGCTGTTCAGTATGGCCAAGAGATCGCCGGTTTTGACCTGCTGACCGAGATCGGCGTAGACGTCAAGGACGCGGCCTCGCACGAGCGCCGTAATGTCGGCGGTCGCATGGCTGTCCGGTACCACGGTAGCGGGAAAATCCCGATGCAACTTGAACTCGCCGCGCACGGCAGGCTCGACCACGATGGCGCCGCTCCGTATCTCTTCGGCGGTCAGCGTCACGATGCCGGTCTCGTGCGGTTTTCCGGTGGGCTTCGCTGCCGGTGATTCCTGCGCCGCGCTGTTGCACCCCGCCGTGAACAGGACCGCGACGAGGAGGAGAGGAGGGACGGATTCAAACGACATCATGCGGATCCTTCCATTCAGGCACGTATAATGCGAACCACTGATCTCATGCATGGTCTGGTCGATCCCTCATAGCATGCCGCCGACCGCCCGTTCGAGCCGTGACAATGCCACGGACAGCTCAAAGCGTGCCTGTGCATAGTCGAAGAGCACTTGCCGCTGCACACGCTGAGCATCCAGCACTTCCAACAGGCTCGCGGCGCCTTGCTGGAAGCTGAACTTGGCGATCCTCAACGCTTCCTCCGCCTGCTTCAACAGGCCCTTCTCCAGCACTTCGATGAGTTTCGCCGTGGTCTGCGCATCCTGATAGTACTGATTGATTTGTCTCAACAACTCATTGCGTGTGCGGAGTAATTCGGCTTCTTCCTTGCGCTTGGCACCCAACGAGCCGGCGATTTCACCCTGCTGCTGGTACCACAATGGTGTTGGGACGCTCAAGCCCGCATCGAAGCCTTCACGGCCGTATTCGCGGGCGTAGCTGGTGTTCAGGCTGACGTTCGGCACGCGGCTCTGCCGCTCAAATTCAATGGTGTGGTCGGCTTGATCAATCGACTTGGCCAAACGCTGAATCGAAGGATGCTCTTGCATCGAGCGCGTCGTCAGACGGGTGAGGTCCAAACTGGACGGGAAGACCAGAAAATCGCCGTTCACCGCGTAATTTGGGCCGAGGGCACCGGCGGTCAACGTATCGAGAATGACCCGGTTGACGCGCACCGTATTTTCGCTCCGGGTGACAGCTTGATTGGCTTTCAACACTTCCACTTCGGCTTTGATCAGATCGAATTGAGGGGCTTCACCGAGGCGGACCCTGTGACTGACGACGCGGCGCACGTCTTCGACAATGCTCAGGTTATTTTTCGTCAGCTCCAGGTCGCGCTGCGCAAGGAGAAGGTCATAGAAGGCGACCTTGACGTCCGAGGTCAGGTTCAAGCGGGTTTCGATCAATCCGACCGAGGCGCCGGCAAGCCCGGCTTCTGCCGCGCGTTGACGGGCGGCCCGTTTGGCCGGCCATTCGAGCGGCTGGCTAAAGCCGGCCATGTACTCGGTGGCCGATGCCGGGACGTCAGCGGTCAACGATCCGCCATCCTTTAAATACCCTTTTCCGCTGTCTCCATGGATGGTCGGATTGGGATAGGCCCCGGCCGCGGTGCGCTTGCCGGTGCTTTGATCGATTGTCGCCATCGCGCCTGCGATCATTGGATTGCGCTCGATGGCCAAGCCGATGATGTCGTGAAGCGCATAGGTGGGCGACGCGGTGTCCGCCTGTGCGCTGCCCCCGAACGGGACAACGAGAACAGTGAATATGACAGCAGCAAACCATGGTTTCATAGCAAGCCTCGCGCATGCTCCCGAAGGAACAGTGATGTCGGTGAAGATCCGAAGAGCCGTCGTTGTGTGTTAGGGAAGAGCCGGGGGACGGAACCAATCAAAGGCAAAGTCAGTCCGCGGACAGGAGGTGTTATCCAGAATACAGGTCCGCGCGAGATGAATGATGCGAAATGCTTCTCCCTGGGCGAGCGCCAATTCCTCGAACTCGCCTTCTCCCGGGTCGGTTTCCGTCTGGCCGTCCGGCGAGCCAGGCAGTTGATCGTGCGCATGTACCGGGCTGGCGGGCCATTGGCGCAAGCAATCATCAGTGCACGCCGTGCCGATGAGCTGCACTGCGCAAACCGTGAGGAGGAGAAGAAAAAAACTGTGCCAGAAGGTACGAAACATGGCGCCTTGCCCCTAAGAAAGTCGGGACACCGTACCATGAGAGACACCCCATCCGCAATTCCATTTCTCTAGCGGCACAGAGCAGAAGTGGCTGACAGAACGAGGATGTTTCAACCTTCCCATGCCCACATGCCCTTCCATACTGGGGGTATCCCGAGTCGTGTGGCGTCGAAGCCGCCGCTACAGTAGGTTTTTCGTGTGGTTGAGGGACGCGTTTCGGAGCTTGAAATGCCGCCGCCTCTCTCGGAACAAAATCAATTGAATTTGGGGGCAAGAATGACTGATTCAGACAGCCCGACGCAGGTTCGATCAGGGTCGGAAGCAACCCGAATCAAAGGTGGAAAAGGGAAAGCGGTTATTAAGAGAAGTAAGGGGGCAACCCCTTCACTGGAACAAGCAGAACAGATGGAAGCCCCGCGCGAGCCCGATCGGCAACCGGACCCGCGAGGAGCCCGTGCGACGCCATCACGGGACCCGCACCTGATCACCAGAATCCAGCAGCGGGCTTATGTGCTGTTCAAGGCCTGCGGTTGTGAGCATGGCCATGATCTGGAACATTGGCTGGAGGCTGAACGACAGATCACCGGCCCGCGTGATCACTCGGATCGGTAGCCGGGGCCAGCAAGGGAGCGGCGCTCAGCAGGGCACCAACTCGTCGGAAGGTTCCTCGGCGGCCCAATCGGGGACCTGGACGACGATCCGGCCTTGCCGCAGCATGAGTTGAAGATCGCAATGGCGCAGCGTGTGGAGGCGGTGCGCGATCATGATCGTCGTCCGGCCGGCAGTCAACTGCTCCATGACGTCAACCAAGTCGGCTTCCGTACCGGCGTCGAGGGCGCTGGTGGGCTCATCAAGGATCACGATCGGGGCATCCCGTAGGAACGCGCGGGCCAGGGCAATCCGTTGTCGTTGTCCGCCGGAAAGACGTGAGCCACGATCCCCCACGTGGGTATCGTATTTTCCCGGCAGGGCGCAGATAAACTCCTCGGCATGGGCTGCTCTCGCCGCCGCCTCGACTTGAGCGTCTGTGGCCTGCAGGTTGCCGTACCGGATGTTTTCGGCGATGCTCGTCGAGAAGAGCTGCGGATCCTGAGGGACGATCGCGAACTGGTCGCGCAGGTCGGTCAGGCGGTAGTCACGCAGGTCTCTCCCATCGAGCAGGACGTCTCCCGCACCGGGGTCGTGAAACCTCGTCAACAGATTGACGATTGTCGATTTCCCGGCGCCGCTCGGGCCGACTATGCCGACTCGCGTGCCCGCCGGAATGTGAAACGAGACGTCGCGCAGCACTGCCGGCGATGAAGGATAGGCGAAGGTAACTCTCCGGAACGCGACGTGGCCTTTCGATTTGACCAGTCGGCATGAGCCGGGCCGGTCCGTGACAAGAGGCGGTGTTTCGAGAATGGCCAGGGCTCTCCGGAAGCCCACCAGATGGGACTGCAATTCCGTCAGTTTCTTTGCGATGGTATCCAGAGGACCGGCCAGCTGGGCCATATAGGCCATCAAGAGCAACAGGTCGCCCAGGGACAAGCGGCCGGCTTTCACGTGAGTGACCCCGATGAGCAGCGCGATGGCCGTGCCGATGGTGACCGACATCCCGAACATGAAATCAAATCCGCTTCCGATCGAGGCGAGGGTGTTGTGTTGGCGGACCCAATTCATCGCGTGACGCAAAAAACGGCGCTGCTCGTGCTCTTCGCGGCCGAAGGCCTTGACGAGCCGTGAAGCCCCCAGGACCTCCTGCGCGCAGGCCACCGTCGCGGTTTCGATCGTCCTGACGTCCGACCACTGCTGCCGCAGCCGGCGGCCGCACCGGTGCGTGAGCCAGAACAAGAGCGGCATTAGGGTGAGGCCGACCATGGCAAATGCTACGTCGATGGACAGCATGAACGCCGTCAGCCCTGTGAGCAGACAACAGGCCTTGAGAAACGGCAGGAATGCGTCAATCGGGATTTGCTTCACCGATGCGGCATCATGCTGAATGCGGAAGACGGAATCTGTCGGTCCATGCGCCTCATGGTAGGACGCACAAATCCGCTGCATATGTTCGAAGAGACGATGACGGAAGGCATAGATGAGCCGTTCCCCGGTATAGGAGGACAACAGCCAGAGCGTCAGGCTCTG
>DASTFK010000090.1:0-2207 GCA_035719945.1 Nitrospira sp. | reverse complement strand
GCCGGCAGTGGAACATCGTCTTGACGAGATTGCGCTGCGGCTGAGCCATTTACTCGAGGCCGATGGCAAGGCCTACAACACATTCGTCGCAGCGACACAACTGCCTGAAGCAGATCGTGGACGTTCCGTGGCAGTCTCTTCTGCGCTCCATGTGGCCACCGAAATCCCCCTCGAAATGGCCGAGCAATCGGCGGAAGCTGCCACCCTGTTGGCGGCCTGTTCCAAGGGGGTGAAATCCAGATTGCGATCGGATGTGCAAGTCGGGCTGATGCTCGCGATTGCTGCAGCCGAAGCGAGCCTACATACCGCCATGGAAAATATGAAAGTGCAGCCAAATCAGCAACTTAGACAGGCGCTGATGAAGCGAGCACAGGAAGTGTCGGAGAATCTTGAGGAACTGAAGGTGCTATGCTACACTCCGCCCCCTGGTCATTTAGGAAAAAATTCCTTACAGGCATCGCCTGGGAAAGTGCAGACGAGAGACGAATGGAAATCAAAGTCTTCAACAACAATGTCGAGAAAGCGCTCAAAGTCGCGAAGAAAAAGCTTGCGGGGGAAGGGCTCTTCCGAGAACTGAAGCGGCGCCGGTATTACGAAAAGCCCAGTGTCCGCAAGAAAGCCAAACAGCGGGAAGCCCAGCGTCGCCGTCAGAAGTGGTTGTCGAAGCGCCGGCCGGAATAGCCCCTCCGTTCATCCGCATCGCCATCCTACATCGTCAGTCCGACTGGTTCCGTGGTCATGCGTGAGGATCAGATCCATGCAGCGATCAAGATCCTCAGGCGTGAGGTCCGCCAATGGCAGGAACCGGTCGTCGGGGTCGTCGCCCGGGAATCGGCTCGAGATCCGTTCCGCATTCTGATTTCCTGCCTGCTCAGCCTGCGAACAAAGGACAAAACGACCAGTGAGGCCAGCGCACGTCTGTTTGCCCTAGCGTACACGCCGGCGGGGCTGCTGAAGCTGTCTCAGCGCAAGATCGAACGGGCAATCTATCCTGTGGGTTTCTACCGCACGAAAACCAAAGCCATCCATGCCATTTGCCGTCGGCTGCTCGAGGTGTATGAAGGCAAGGTGCCGCAGTCGATCGACGAGCTGATCACCCTAGCAGGCGTCGGCCGGAAGACAGCCAATCTGGTGGTGACGGTCGGCTACCAAAAACCGGGGATCTGTGTGGACATCCATGTTCACCGGATCAGCAACCGTTGGGGGTATGTGAAAACGAAGACGCCGGAAGAGACCGAACAAGCGCTCCGCGCCAGACTCCCCAAACGCTATTGGATCACCTTCAACGATTTGCTTGTGCCCTATGGCCAGAATCTTTGCCAGCCGGTTTCCCCCTTCTGCAGCCGCTGTAAGCTCATCGACATGTGCGATCGGGTGGGAGTCGTCCGGTCTCGTTAGGGACGACCAACGGCGGTGACCGGCTCAAATGAACAGCGTCGTTTCGGCATTGGCCGTCAGGGAAATGATGGCGGGCAGTCCTAAAACTTCGTCGACCTGCTTGGACACGGCCTCTCCATCGACGCCCATATATTCCAGCCCAGCGCTGCAGGCGATGACGCGGATTTTTCCGACCAGCTTCGCCTCGGCGAGCATCTCGGAGATCTTCGGCACCTTCTTTTCTTTGAGCAAGCGTGCGACCTCCTCGCTCGAGGCGGCATATTCCGGCGGAAAGTCGATCTGATCGATTTTCCCTTCTGCCAGTTTCTTGATCGTCCAGAACAACAGGATGACGATGACGTCTTTGCCCATGGCGGCTGCCGTCAGGCCGAGCGTGGCCACCTGATGGAGCTTGTCGTAGGTGGCATTGTGGGCGAAGAGAACGAACTTCGGTCGCGCCTGGCTCATAACTACGGCTTCGGGACTCGGGCCTTGACACTGTTGATGTAATCGTTGATGACCGCGTCGACCTCAATCGGGGCCAGCGGGCGATCGTGCGTTTCGCTTTCGTCGAGGACATACTGGTCGCGGTCCTTTTCTTGACGGACGATCACCGTATTTTCCGGTGTGACCTCGACGAGCATGAACCACTCGCGTGCGCCCTGCGTGATCACGACCTCCTTGCCTAATCCCTTCTTGCTGACGGCAACCTGCAGCTCATCGGCCGCAGCGATGACCGGCGCTGGGGTGCTCCAGGATGCTAGAGTGAGCGGCAGGAACAGCCACAGGCAGAGGCAGAGCAGTGTCGTGCGCATGGGCGGATTATAGCC
>DASTFK010000089.1:0-3210 GCA_035719945.1 Nitrospira sp. | reverse complement strand
GGCGGGCCGGAATTACCAACCTACGGATTCACGACTTCCGGCATACTGCGAGCACCAATCTCAGGCGGGCAGGGGTGGATACAGCAACAGCCATGAAGATTGTGGGGCATAAGTCAGACCGGATGCATCGGCGCTATAACACGATTGAACCGGAAGACTTGCATGAGGCCGCCAGGAAGCTCCATTCCTTTAGAGCTAACACCGTAATAACACCTGCCCCTGTGGCCGCCGGAGTGGAAAACGTAAGTCCTCGTAAAACCATCGCGAGCGGGCGTAGCTCAGTGGTAGAGTCCTAGCTTCCCAAGCTAGTTGTCGTGGGTTCAAATCCCATCGCCCGCTCCAAACCGCCCTTCGTGCGTACCGGTGGCTGATCAGGCGAAGCCTCTCTTCATTATCGCCGCCGGCAAAAACACCTCATGCGTTCATCTGTCCTAAATGTCGGACTTGAAGCCACGACGAGCCATGTCTGGGCGCCCGACTCCTGAAATCTGCCACATCGGTCGATAGCAAGAAAGGATGAGTCATGACGAAACTCTCATGGGTTGTTGTGCTGGCAACCACGTTCGTCGGCAGCCTGATCGGCGGAATCCTAAGCGAGCGGCTATTCGTCGCCGGAGTCGTACACGCACAGAAGGCGAACGGTGTGCATGCCGAGGAATTCCTGTTGCTGGATCAAACGGGGAAAGCCCGTGCGGGATTGGGGTTGGACGCCAACGGGGAAGTCGGTCTGGTCTTAACTAGCCGGGACGGCAATCGAACCTTGGCCTTGTCCCCCGACGGTCCGGTGGCTGCCAAGCTCACTGATCGTTCGGGGCGAATTTTGTGGTCGGCGCCGTAGGAAGGTGATTAGACAGCCTTCCGGACCTTACCGCTCCGGAGGCAACGGGTGCAGACTCGGATGCGCTTCGTCGATCCCTCGACCACGGCGCGCACACGCTGGAGGTTGGGATTGAAGGTTCGCTTCGTCTTGTTATTGGCGTGACTGACGTTATGTCCTGACTGGTGTTTCTTCGAGCAGATGTCACATACGAATGCCACGGCGTACTCCTTCACTCAGAAATTTCTGACGGTGCAGTTGCGGCAAGACTCTATCATAGGGGATTTAGTGATGACAAGTGCCGCACGGCCAGCTTATCCGCGCTGATCAGTGGCGTCCCTGACGAGTGACCATCGGCACCGGCGCAGCGGGTTTGGCTTGTGTCTGTCCCACCACGGCGGGCACGCTGATATCGAAGGTCGGATCGCCTCCATCATCCAATCGATCTCTCCCGACGCTATAGAGTTTTTGTTGGGTAGGGCTCCACAACATTGGCAGTCCCGTAAAAGGATCAAAATATTGAGAGCCGACTTCTGCGAGCCTGGTCGGCACCGCGGTTTGCGGGCTTGGGTGCCGAAGCTGAATCTGCAGCGAGGCCAGACGCAGCCGCGTGTCGGTTTCAACCAACTGGCCGTGGAAGATCTCCCAGCCGGGTTCGACCGGACGTGACTTCAGGACACCTTCGAACATGCCGCGGTGAAGCGTTCCCACCACTTCCTGCATGCCCGGTAAATAGTTCACGTTGTTCTCGGAAGCCTTGATGATGGCCTCGTAGTAGGCCGCGTAGGCACCGGCAGCCTGCCCCCACTGGAAACTACCGGCCGCTGGACGAGTGGGCGGATGAATGATGCTGTCGAATGCGTCGGGAGGAAGATGCCCCGTCCGACTCAGCCAGTCTTCATAGAGGCGGCGCCGGGCCTGGTCGCTCTCATGTCTGACGCCTGCCGAGCGGTCTTTCATGGCCAACGCCAATTGGTGCCGGATGGGCCAGCGGAGGGAATATTCCGGAGCGGACAGCGGTAAGGTGAGTTGAAGTCCCATCGTCAGGATCGTCTTGTCCACCGTTGGTTTGGCCAGCATCCGTGACAGCAATTGCAAATCATCGGCAATCACGATCTGGGCGAGGACTTTCGTGCTGATGGTTTTGGCTTCACGAAGCACGGTGCGCCACAAGTGAAAGTCTTTGTGGAGCCGCTCCACGCCTTCCATCGTGCTGCTGGAAAAGCCTTCTGCGACATACAAGCGGTGAACGGCCAGGATGTCCGTTCCAAGCGTCGTGACTCGGCGCCCGAATCCCCAATCATCGAATGGCATGCTGATCCAGTGGTGATAGCGGAAGAGAAGAATACGGTATTGGGCTGTCGCGGTGTGGAACGGCGCATCTTTTTTCCGAAACTCCGCAAGCGGATCGTCGGCGTCCCAGGAGGAAGCGGTCGCCTCGAGCGTCAGCGTGTAGACGAGATCGGCCCTGGTCGCTCTCCGCTCAGCAAATTCTGACCGCCGCGCGTCCTCGGTTTCGTCTACCCAAATTTCATAGCCAGTTTTGGCAGGATCCAACGATGACGCCGCCGTCAGCCCGAAGAGGTAGAAGTACCCGTTGCGATAAGGGTTCTCGATCGATCGTTGAGGTGGCTCGATCAGATTGCTGAACGCGGCCTCCGTCGCACGGTCTGCTGAGGAAAAGAACATCCCTCCGAAATGGAACGCCGCCCACAGGATGACTGCTGCAATGGCTAGGTGCTTCATGGGCAATACGTAGAATCCACCGGCGCCCTACCATGGATCGCCTGTGCGGAGACGCCCCCAAGTTGCTATCCCTTACACACAATCACGCAAACGCCGTGCCGTTGCAGGAACTGAAAAGTCGTGATGTTTCAGACAGTTGTTAGCAGCCGTTGGGCAATCATTGCAGCCGCACATGGATGTCCGCACATTAATGAACTTGACAAGAATTGACCCTGTCTCCTAGAGTGCCACCTCACATTAATGATTTTCGGGTAAGGGAAGAGGGTGCGAATCCCTCGCGGTCCCGCCGCTGTGAATGGGGACGAAACCCGCCAACGCCACTGTCCGGTTTGACGGATGGGAAGGCACGGGGAGTAGGACGAACCATAAGCCAGAAGACCTGCCCGGATAATTGACCATCGTTCCCTCGAGGGCTGGGGAACCGGCGAGGATGAGAAGCGGGTGCAATCCTCAGGGTCTGTTTAGGCCTTGAGGATTTTTTATTTTAGGATCGCTGAAACTGATTCTTCGCTGCGTTCTCGCTCCGCCAGCAGCCTACGGCGTACGTGCATCAGTACGCCTCAGCTACTTGCTCGCTGCGGCCTTGCGCGGGGAGAGGCGAGCTTCGGCGAGCCGGGGTCGGGTGGGTGAAAATGGGCGTCAGTTTG
>DASTFK010000088.1:0-7756 GCA_035719945.1 Nitrospira sp. | reverse complement strand
CGGGGGAAACGGTGGTCACCATGGGTTCAAAGTGGATGGAAGGCTTCGTCATATCTCGGAAAGGGCGCTCATAGTACCTATGGGATCACGAAGCTGTCAACGCGAAGCTCAGCTAGTGATGGAATGTGCAAGCATACAGATTCTTCATTGCCCAACCCCCACCGCATGGGTATACTGCAACCTAAAACGAGTAGTGAAGATTAGGAGGTTTCTCGCTCATGCAGATCAGCGTCATTGGGACGGGCTATGTCGGACTGGTCACCGGGGCATGCTTTGCCGAATTTGGTGTGAACGTCGTCTGCATGGACAACGACGAAAAGCGCATCGCCCGTCTGGAAAAAGGGGATGTTCCGTTCTACGAACCGGGAATCACGGAGCTGGTCACCAAGGGACTCGGCCATGGACGGCTCAGCTTCACGTCGGATCTTACGAGGGCGGTTGATCACGGAGAGGTCATCTTCATCGCGGTCGGGACGCCGCCTCGGAAAGACGGCTCGGCAGACCTTTCCTTTGTCCAAGAAGTGGGGCGCGGGATTGCCGGCAAGATGGCTTCCTACAAGGTGATCGTGACCAAATCCACGGTTCCGGTCGGCACCGGCGCGCTGTTGCAGCAGGTGATTTCCGACGGTCAGTCCAAGAAGATCGCCTTCGACGTGGTCTCTAATCCAGAGTTTCTGCGGGAGGGTTCCGCGATCGAAGATTTTATGCGGCCTAACCGCGTCGTCATCGGCTCGGACAGCGAGCGCGCCGTTGCCGTTATGAAAGATTTGTACCGGCCCCTATATCTGATCGAAACACCGTTTGTCGTCACGGACGTCGCCACGGCGGAGATGATCAAATATGCCTCCAATGCCTTCCTCGCGACGAAGATCTCCTTCATCAATGAGATCGCTACGCTATGCGAACGGGTGGGAGCGGACGTTCAAATGGTTGCAAAAGGCATGGGCTTGGACCAGCGGATCGGCTCGAAATTTCTCCATGCGGGACCGGGCTTCGGAGGGTCCTGTTTTCCGAAGGATCTGGCCGCACTCGTGCAAATGGGCGAGCGCGCAGGTTATCCGATGCAAATAGCTGGGGCCGCCGCTACCGTCAACGCCCAACAACGCAGCCGCATGGTAGGAAAGATCAAAGACGCGCTCGGCGCATTACAGGGCGTGACCGTGGGGATCCTCGGCCTCTCGTTCAAGCCCAACACCAACGACCTTCGCGAAGCACCGGCGATCTCCATTGCTCAGGAACTCATGGAACAGGGTGCCGCCGTGCGTGCCTATGACCCCGCCGCCCTCGAGGAAGCCTCGAAGATATTGCCGCGGCTCACGCCCTGTCCAAACGCCTACGAAACGGCACGCGATGCCGATGCCTTGGTCTTGATGACGGAATGGAATGAATTTCGAAACCTGGATTTTGCCAAGCTCAAGACGTTGATGCGCCGACCTCTCCTGGTCGACCTGCGCAACGTCTACGAATCGAGCCGCGTGACGTCCTTCGGTTTTCGTCATGTCTCCGTCGGGCGTCCGTCCGAAGACCCGAATTAGCTCGGCGACTGGGTGAGTCGAGGCAGTTCCTCCTTCACCGCCTCTTTGGCCTTGGGCTTATACCCCATTCGGTCCAACACTTTCAGCACACGCGTCTTCAAGCGGTCGTCGGCCTCCGCGAGGGCTGTGGCCAACGGCTCAACAGCGGGCTTGCCGATCTTTCTGATGATCTCGGTCGCCGACTGCCGGAGTTCATCTTCTTCCGAAACCAGCAGCGGCACCAGCGTGGGAACCGCCGCACCGCCGATCTTGATCAATGAATCGTATGCCCGCTGCCTCACGTCGCCGACTTCGTCGGCCAGCGCATCGACTAGAGGACGCACGGCTCGAGACTCTCTGAGTTCTCCGAGCACTTCAGCGGCGTATTTCCTGTTGAGCCAATGGCTGTCCTTTAGATCAAGCAGCATGGCGTCGGCCTTGGCCGCATCGGGATCCTTGGCGCGAATTCTAAAGCTCTTGGCGATACGCTTGCCGCCCTCCTCGACCACGCGAATGGTTGCGCCATCGCCTGCCTTGAGCTGTTTCAGCTCTTCGAGCGCCGCGTCATCGACGTCGAGTACGACGGTCTTGCCGTCATAAGCCAAGAGCTCGACCTCGACCTGCTTGGCCTCCGGGTTGACCGCAACCACCCGTTCAGTGACGAGGTTGAAGCCGTCTTTCTTCGGCCCCCCTTTTGGTCCAATTTGAATCAGTTTCACCGGTGCTTCGTCAGCCATAATGTCTATCCTTTACTTTGTCATGTCGAATATGTTTACTGAGCCGCTTGTTTCCATCCAAGACTCGCCAGCACACCTTCCACGGTTTCCTGGACCATCGTATTTTCATCTTCCAAGAGGGGGAGCAGGGGATCAATGGCTTGTTTTGCGCCCAGCCGGGCCAGCGACTCGGCCGCATTGCGCCGGACGAGCCAGTCCTCGTCCCTGAGAGATTCCATCAAGGCGTCGATGCCGCGAGCATCGCCAATTTTGCCCAACGCTTCAGCCGCGTGCCGCCGGACCATCCAGTTATTGCCCAATAAGCCTTCAATCAAGGCGTCCACCGCTCTGGCATCGCCGATTTTCTTGAGCACGCGGGCGACATCCTCCCGCACCGTGCCGTCGGTCAACGCCTCGACCAACCCAGGGACGGCCCGTGCATCACCGATACGCTCGAGGGCCCAAACGGCGGCCGTACGAACGGCGCCGTCCTTGTCCTTCAATGCCTTCACTAGTGGATCCACACCACGCGGATCTTTGAGCTTCCCCAGCCCTGACGAAGCCTGCTCGCGAATCGCCCATTCGTCATCGTCCATCGCCTCGATCAGACGATCTACGACCGAAGGGCCCATGCGGACAACGGCGATGGTTGCCGCTTCACGAATCAACACGTCTTCGTCGGCCATCAAACCGATCAGTGGCTCAATCGCTTCTTCGCCCAATTGGCTGAGGGTGGCGATCGCATGATCGCGCAACGCTTCGTTGTCGTCGCGTAGTGCGCCGATCAATTGCTCGATCCGTTCCGACTGTCCTTCGTCATTCATCGCCATGTCCTTCCCGACTCATCACATGGGTGCTGTCCATCGCCTCCAGTTTATCGGCGATCAGTCCGGCGTTATAAGCCACCAATCCATCGCGGTCCGTTCGCAATCGATCAAACAATTCCTTGTGGGGACGGAGCACTTCGACATCTTTGATCTTCGCCAGGGCCTCCATCGCATACACGCGGAGCGGCCGAATGGGGATGGATTCGAGATACAGTTGTGTGGGACGCGCATCCCCGATCAACCCAAGCGCCTTGATGGCGAGTTCCTTGACGCCCGTGTCCTGGTCCATCGCCAACCGCTTCATCAACGGGTCGACGGCGCGTACATCTCCGATTTTCCCGAGCAGATCGGCCGCCGCCTCTCGGACGAGCCAATCGTCGTCTTCCAAGTATTCAATCAGAATTTCGACGCTGGGACGGCCGATGCCGAGGAGATTGATAACGGTGGACATGCGGGCCTCTTCCCGCTCGCTCGAACCTTCCACATCGCGCAAGGCGTTGAACGACTCGTCGATCCGCTCGCGTATCGCCCCCAGCTTTTTGAGCGTGCCCGAGGCAATGTCGCGAACCGCTGGCTGCGCCATCGCATCGATACAGGCGTCGACCGACCGCGGATCCAGCAAATGATCGAGCATCGTCGCGGCGGCCACCTGAGCGTCCGGATCCGGATGTCTCATCATCTCGCAGAGTGGAGCAACCGCAGTGGGAACCGCGCCAATGAGATGCGTCACCAGCTGGCGGCTGTCCGCTTCTCGTGCCCTCAGCAGCAAGGCGACCAACGCCGACGCCGTTTCGGCATCGAGCACTCCGGCCATCTGCTCGAGGGCTGTGGCACCCGCCTTCCGGACGGCTTCCTCTCCATCTTCAAGCAACCCGACCAACGCGACTCCTGCCTGAGGATCTTTGATACGGGCTAACATCGCTGCGGCTTCCCGTTTCAGCTCCGGCATCCCTGAACGCAGGACTTCGACCAACGCCTGGACCGCCCTTGGACCGCCAGCCAGACAGGCAGCCGTCGCCCGCATACGGCGCCAGTCCTCTTCGTGGACCAGTTCCGCGACGAGCGTCTCGATGCTTTCCTTCGACATCTGTCCCCGCCCAGCCGACTAGATTCGTCCCGCTCGCCAACCGACTTTCGCCAGCGCATCCTTCACATGGAACCGCATATTTTCATCGGACGTTTGGGTCATGATGGTCAATAACGGTGCGATGACCTTCGAGCCGAATTTCGCCAAAGCTGCTGCGGCATCAGCCCGCGTCACCGTCTGCTCCAGCGCCTTCAGCAAGACGGGAATCGCGGACTCATCGCCGAGACTTCCCAGTGCCCGCACTGCAGCGCCTTTCGTTTCCATTTCTTCGTCCCAGCTGTCGCCGCATCCGGCAACCGTACGTGAAGCCACCGGCCGATCGCCACCTTCAAGCACCGCGATCAACACTCGCACCGCACGACGATCGCCGATCTTGCCCAGGGCGTCAACGGCGAGCGGCCGGAGCCCAGGTTCTTTCATGACTGTCACGAGAAATTCCAACGCCCGGCCGTCGCCGAGTTGACCGAGCGCGCGAATGACGTCTTCCCGAATAGCTTGATCGTGATCGTTGAACAGCACCCACAAGAGCGGTTCAACCGCGTCGGCCGATCGGCTCTTCCCGAGCGCCTCCACCGCATGTAACCGCACCAACCATTCAGGATGCTTCAACGCCTCGAGCAGCGAGGGCAACGCGGCGTCTCCGATCTCTGCCAAGGCAATCGTCGCCTCTTCCCGTACCGCCTTCACTTTGTCTTGAAGCAAAGGAACCAACGGGTCGATCGCGCGTGCGTCTTTGATTCGCCCCCAGGCCTTGGCCGCATGCATACGAACGATCCAATCCTGATTCCCGAGCGCGTCGATCAGCGGGATGAGCACCCGCTCATCGGCGATCAAGGCCAGCACGGACGAAGCCGCCTCTTGCACCCCCGGCTGAGGATCCGAGAGACACAGGCCCAGGACGGGCACCGACGGCTCGCCGATCGCCGTTAACGCGCCAATGGCCGCTTGCCGCACCGCGCGATCAGCATCACGCAGCAGGCAGATCAACGGCCCTACCGCTCGTGGGTCACGGAAGCCGCCCAAGGCCGTCGCGGCCTCCTCGCGAATGGCCCAATCCTCGTCGTTCAAGGCCGCAATCTGCTCGGTTACCGAATCGGCCATCGGGGCTCTTCCTCGGAATTGGTGAGCGTATCACAGCCATTTTCACAGGGTCAACGGAACGGGCGCCAAAACGAGGGTTGCCGACACGCGATGCGAGACGCTTTGGCGCTCTCCATGATTGACTCCTCCTATACCAGTAGCTACGATGCGTTCCCCCGACTCGCTGCCTTTGACTGGGTCCGTTCAGAGGAGGTCCCGATGACATGCTCACACATGACAGCGCAGTGGTACCTGAAGGCTCTCGTCCTGTTCGTCGTCTTGCTGGCAGCGGACATCCAGGTTGGTGCCGCCTATGAGGTCTGGCTGACGGATCAATCCGACACCGGGAAAGAGAGCGGCGGGTACTTGTACATCTATGACGGCGCGCAACTCGCGGCCAATGCCTCATCAGCAAAGCCGGCTCAGACCATCGATTTTTCAGGAGACCTCGGCAAATTCTGCGAGGAGGCCACGAAAAAACCCGTTCGTCGGCCTCACATGCTGTTTTTCAACGCCAAGCAGGATCATGCGCTTATCTCCTTCCTCAGTGGTCATGTGCTGTTCCTCGACGCAGCGACCAAGAAACCTGACGCCTGCCTGTTGATGGGAAAGAACGTTCACGCCGCGTGGCCGACGCCGAACGAGAAAATGGCGTTGGCGGCCAACACGGCAGAAAAAAAACTCATCCGCATCTGGACGGATTACGGAGCACATAAGTTCAGTTTTGACGCTGAAAAAGATGTTCTAAACCTTGGAGCCATGGAAAGCGGTGAACGTCCGGATAACGCTCCCATCTGTCCGATTACGGAATCAACCAGCACCTATGCGCTGATCACGGTTCGGGGAGGAGGACTCATCGTCGCCGATGTGACCAGCTCGCCAATGAAGGTGGTCGCCACGCTCGACAACAATCAGGTCCATCCGGCAGGATGCGGCGGCATAGAGGCGGGCGGCACCATGTACATCAATTCGGGAGGCGGCTGGCCGGTTGCACCGTTGTCGTACGACGTCTATGCCCTGGATCTGAGCAACCTACCGAAGTCCATCTCGGCAAAGCTGCTGTCCCAACGGGACAACCAATTTGCCGATTCACACGGCATGGGGGCCGTCGGACGTTACCTCTGGAGTGTTGATCGCGCCGGAAACAACATCGAAATCATCGACACGTTGAGCAATCTCAGCGTCGGCTCCGTCGATCTGGTCATCAACACAAATAGTGATCCGGCGCCTGACCTCATGGACGTCGCACCGGACGGTCAGTATGTCTTCGTGGGGTTGCGCGGACCGACGCCCTTAACCGGCAATGACAAAGGTGTCAACAACGCCAAAGGAACTGTTCCCGGTGTCGGTGTCATCCACGTGGATGCAGGAGGCAAGGTCGGACACTACAAGGGGCAGGCCGCGATCACCAATATGAAGGATGGGAAAGAGACCGCGGACACGCACGGGATTGCCGTGCGGAAGTAACTATTTCGCGAGATCGCCTGAGGGGCCAAAGCGTCCGGCTTCGCCCAAGGGCTTGTCGACTCGCGCATTGTCCACAGAGCTTGAATTAACCGCAAGATCCTCCTGCGGCAACGTCCAGCCTAACTTTTCAAGCGTCTCCAACACGAGTTGCCGCAGCGCGTCCTTTGCGCTGAGACGAACCGAGGCGTAGGACAGCACCCGCTCCCCTTCAGCGGACACCTCCGAAGCCTTGGGATCGTACAGAAACGCGATGAGCGGTTCGATCGCGGTATCGCCGATCGCCGCCAGCGCCGCGCTCGCCTTCTCCCGCAGCACGCCGTCCTTCAGCAACATGATCAGATCGGGAATCACACGCGGATCGCGGAACTGGCCAAGCGCGGTGGCGGCGGCTTCTTTGATGAACGCATCTTCGCTCACGATGCAGCCCGGCGTCGGTGTGCCTTCCTGCTTGATGCCCTTACCCTTAAGCGCATTGAGCACGGGACCTAAGGCCCGGGGATCCCCGATCATGCCGAGCGATGCGATGGCATGGCGCTTCACCACCCCGTCCTTCATGGCCTCGATCAACGCGTCGATAGCCCGCGGATCGCCGATCATGCCTAGGGCGATTGTCGCATCTTCACGAACCGCACGATCCGGGTCTTTGAGGGCAGCAATCAGCGCATCGACGACCTTGGCGTCACGCACCCAGGTTCTGCCGATCTGGTAGTCGGTCGTCATGCCGCCGAGTGCCCGCGCAGCGTGGCAGCGTACGACAAAATCCTTGTCCTTGAAACATTCGATCAAGGGATCGACCGAAGGCTCACCGATGTACACGAGCGCCGTGCCGGCCGTTTCGCGGACAATTTTGGAGGTGTCGCGGAACAGTTTGATCATGACCGGCACGGCCTTGGCATCACCGATTTTGCCGAGCGCTTCGGCCGCGGCGCTTTTGACCGCGCCGTCCCGGTCGCGGCAGGCCACAATCAAGGCCTCCACGGCCTTGCGGTCCCGGATTTCGCCGCAAGTCTTGGCGGCATGTTCCCGCACCCGCCACCGCTCATCCTTCAACGCCGTAATCATGCG